>PMOU01000523.1 GCA_003161205.1 Actinomycetota bacterium
CAGTCGTTCGCCGCGATGACCCCAGCCGAACGCAGCCGTGTCATCGCGATGTACGGCGTGATCCTCGGACTGCATGCGCTCGGATTCTTCATCTTCTTCGTCTTCGTGGTGCCCTCTCACTACAAGGGACTGGGAATCGGGGTGTCCATCCTGGCCTACACCCTGGGCCTGCGNNTTCGACGCCGACCACATCTCCGCCATCGACAACACCACCCGCAAGGTACTGGGCGAGCGGCAGGGCACCGGTCAGCCGCGGCCTTTCGGGTTCGGCTTCTTCTTCTCCCTCGGCCACTCCACGATCGTCGTCGGGATCGGGGTCGGCATCATTCTTGCGGAGAAGACGGTCTTTTCCGCGGTGTCGAATAGCGGCTCCGGCCTGGAGCGGTTCGGGGGCGTGTTCGGCACCGTCGTGTCCGCGTCCTTCTTGTTCCTCATCGGCTTGATGAACCTGGTGATCCTGGCCGGGATCGTGCGGATTTTCCGGTCCATGCGGCGCGGCGAGTACGACGAGGCGGAGCTGGACCGCCAGCTGGAGAACCGCGGGTTCTTCTACCGGTTCTTCGGCCGCTGGATGAAGTCCATCAACAAGGAGTGGCAGCTGTACCCGGTGGGGGTCGTCTTCGGGATGGGCTTCGACACCGCCACCGAGGTCGCCTTGCTGGCGACCACCGCGCTGCTGGCCTCTCAGCACATCCCGTGGTACGCGATTCTCTGCCTGCCTATCTTGTTCACCGCCGGGATGACGTTCATGGACACGACCGACGGGCTGTTCATGAACCTGGCCTACGGCTGGGCCTTCTTCAACCCGGTCCGCAAGGTGTACTACAACCTCGCGATCACCGGGCTTTCCGTGGCCATCTGCTTCTTCATTGGCGGGGTTGAGTCCCTCGGGCTGTTCCCGTATGAGATCAAGGGGCTCAGCCGCACCCATGGCTTCTGGGGCTTCATGTACAACTTCAACATCAACACAGCCGGGTTCGTGATCGTGGGGATGTTCCTCTTTACCTGGCTGGCCGCCCTGCTCGTGTGGCGCTTCGGCCGCATCGAGGAAAAATGGAACGCCCGTCTTCAGCCGTCCGAGCCCGACTAGGATCCCGCTCCGGCCGGATCTCCGGCACGGTATTACCGCGCGCTCGCGCCGCTATTTGGCCCCAGACTCCTCCCGCTACACGTCGCCAAAACTTGTCTCGCGACTTTCCGTAGCGAAGTTAGAACTCTAAGTGACAAAAGAATAGGGTGAGGACCGCCGATGAGCAGGCACTTACGCACCTGGGGGATTCGTGAGGTACTTTCACCCTGGTCGCGATCTGTTTCGGGTCAGGTCGCGTGAATCCAGATGAGCGGCCAGCTGCGGGCGGAACCGGCGGCCGGCTATGCCAGTCCGCGGCCGCTCGACATCCTGATCGTGACCTCGGAGGCGCCGCCCATCGTCTCGGGGATCGCCACCTGCATCGACAGGATGGCGACCGGGCTTATCGCCCGTGAGCATCGCGTCGCGGTGCTTTCCTGCGCCCAGATCCGCCGGGTCGCGGTCGGTGAATGGCGGGTGTCCTCCTTCGTCGCCCACTGGCCGCGGATAGTTCGCCAGCTGCGGCACTTCGACGTGGTGAACGTGCATGGGCCAGTACCAACGATGAGCGATGCCTTTCTGTGGCTGGCCAGCCAGTTGCCGCCGCAGACCCGGCCGGCCATCGTCTACACCCATCACTCCCCGATTGACATCCATGGTGCTTCCTTGATGTCAATGCGTTACAACAAGCTCCACCGGGCTCTCGCACTGCGGGCGGCCGACCGGATCGTGGCCAGCAGCCCGCATTATGCCTTTCAGCACCGCAGCCAGTCCGGCCCTCTGGTCGAGGTCATTCCGTGGGGCGCGGANNGGGCAGCCCTGGCTGCACCTCACCCTGGTGGGAGACGGGGCCGAGCTCGCCAGGTACCGGCGCCTGGCGGATCGGCTGTCCGTCACTAACGCCCACTTCACCGGGCGTCTTTCCGACGCGGAGCTCCAGCACCAGTACGGGATCAACGACGTGGTGGTGCTGCCCTCGGTCACTCGCGCGGAGGCGTTCGGGCTGGTGCTGGTCGAGGGCATGGCGGCCGGATGTGTTCCGGTGGCCTCCGACCTGCCAGGTGTCCGGGACGTGGCCGGCCCGACGGGCCTGGTCGTGCCGCCCGGAGACGCTGGCGCACTGCGGGCAGCACTGCGGGGGCTGGCCGGCGATCCGGCTCAGCTGGACCGCCTTCAAGCCGCGTCCAGGCTCGCCGCTAGGGCCCTCACCTGGGACCGCTGCGTTGCCTCCTACGAGGAGGTCCTGCTGACGGCCGTCCGCAGCCGCTACGCCCGGCTGTATGGGCTCATGGTCTCGCCGGAGCTGGATGAGCGGGTGCTGGACGAGCGGATGCTGGTACCGGAGATGTCGGCGAGCTTCGCCGAGCCTGGCCGTTGAGGACCCTGGCCCCGCGCCGGTCGCGGCGGAGCCGGGTCGACGCCGAATGCTCGGCCGCCGCGGGCGGCGCGATCCTGGTCGCGCGCTTCGCCGTGGGCGCCGTACTCAACTATGCCTTCGGCATCGGGCTCGCCTGGCTCCTGCTCCCGGCCCGGTTCGGGGTTGTCAGCGCGGTTCAGAATGTGCTGCTGCTCTCCGCCGGGCTGCTGACCGCCGGCCTGCCGTGGGCGCTCGCCATCCGGATCGCGAAGACCGACGGAGACCATCAGGCGGCCANNTGGTCATGCAGCTGGCCGGCCCGCGGCTGGTTCCCACCGGCTCCACGGTCCTCGACCTCATGGTCGCCGCGGAAATAGTCATGCTGGCCCTGAACAGCACCCTTACCGGGGTGGCCCAGGGCAGCCGGAGGTTCGCCGGGCTAGGGACGATGCAGGGCGGGGAGATCCTGCTGAAGTGCGCTGCCGCCGCGGTGCTGGTGGGCGGGCTGCACACCGGTCCGGCCGGGGTCGCGCTCAGCTTTTTTCTCGGGACCGCCGGCTCGGTGCTGATCGGCTTGCGGACCTGCCGGGGACTGCTCCCCGGCCGCGGCCCGCTGGCCAGCTTCAGTTTCCTGGCCGACTCCGGCTCGATCTGGTTCGCGTCCGCCTCGGTGACCTTCCTCATCACGGCGGACCTGCTGGGCCTTGAGATAGCCGGCCGGGCGGCGGGGGTGACGGCCGCGGTGCTCGCGGGCTACCAGGTCTGCAGCCTGCTGGCCCGGGCCAGCTTCTACGTCAGTGACGCCATCGCCGACGCGGTTTTCCCTTTCATCGCCCGCAGCAATTCGCCTCAGGACAGGCACCGCTGGTTCCTGGCGGCCGCCCGCTGGGTGCCGCTGCTGCTCCTCCCGGTTCAGGCCGCGCTGTTCGCCGCTCCCGGACCGGTGGTGCGCTCTTTCCTGCCGCACCAGTATTCCTATTCCGCTGCCTATGTGCTGCTTCGGGTGCTCGCCGCCGGAACGCTCGGGGCGCTCATGACGGACATGCTGATGAAGGGCCTGTTCGCCGTCGGTTATGGCCGTCAGGTCGGGCGGCGGATGCCCCTCATGGTCGTGACCGAAGTGGCGGGCCTTATCATCCTCGTTCCCCGCTACGGCGCCCTGGGAGCGGCCTACTCGTACGTGCTCGCAAGCTTCCTGGGCGTAATCCTGCTGGGCGCGCTCTACTTGCGGGCATTTCAGGTCCGACTGCCCTCGCTTCGGCAGCTCGCCGTCTACGCCAACGGGTTCATCCCGACCGCGGCCGTGTTCGCCATGGCCGGACGGGCTCCCACCCTGGCCGCCTGGGCCCTGGTGGCAACGGGGGTATTGCTTTTCATCAGTCCCGCCCGCCGGATGGGGCTGATCACGGATGCGGACATCAGTTTCCTGCGGGGGCTGCGCGCCGCGCGGCGTCCCCGGGCGCGGCCCGCGGCTCGCCGCATCCGCGTCCGCGTCCGGGGCTGGCCGGCCGCATGGCGCGCCGACTCGGCGCTGGCCGCGTTCTGCGTCTGCGTCGCGGCCGTCGCTCTGCTGTACAACTTGTTCACCAGCCCGGACGTGCTCCAGGACGAGGCCGCCTACACCTTCGCGGCCAAGCAGGTCGCCCTGGGCTGGCACCTGACGCTGAACGACAAACCGCTGTTCGTCCATCCGCCCCTGATGTTCCTGATGCAGGCGGCCTGGCTGCGTCTTACCGGGCACGCCGCGGGCGCGCTCGCCCCGGCTATCCGGGCCGCCCGCCTCCTGGCCGCATCGGTCGGCGTCGCCGACGTACTGCTGACCGCGGGCCTGGCCTACCGGCTGGCTAGCGGCGCCAGTCCCCGGCGACGCCAAGTGGTGACCGGCGTCACCGCGGTGATCACCGCGCTGGACCCGGTTCTCACCCGGTATGACCGCCAGGACGTGATCGAGCCGTTCGCGCTGTGCGCGGGCCTGCTGACTCTGCACGCAGCCTGGCAGCTGCGTGACCGCGGGGCACTGGCTTACGTGTCCGTCACCGGCCTGCTCGGCGGGCTCGCCCTGCTGACCAACGAGATCACCGTGTGCCTGATCGCGGTTCCGCCGCTGTTCGCGTTGCTGGAGAAGAACCGCCAGCTGCTGCGCCGCTCGCTGGCCGCGTCGGGGATCGCGGTCGCCTTCTACGGGTTGTTCCTGCTGTGGGCGGTCCAGCTCGGCCTGCTCGGCCCCTTCGTGAGCATTCAGACCGCGACGCTGCAGCGGCTCATCGGCCTGGTGCAGATCAGCGGCCTGAACGCCCCGGGCGTGTCCCTCGGCGGTTCCCTGGTTCACTCGGTCGAACAGTATTCGAGCAGCTACATCGTGCTCGCGGTCGGCTTGGCCGCGCTCGCCTGGTCCTGGAGCAGGACGAATACCGCCACCGGGAACTTCCTCCGAGCCTGGCTTACGGCCAGCTATGCCTTCGGCAGCTATATCGTGGCCGTCGGCACCCTGAACGAGCAGTTCTTCGTCTACCTGCTCCCGGCCGGCATCGTCGGCGGCGTGCTCTTCGGGGATGCACTGCTGGCCAGCTGGATCCGCCGTGTCGCGGGGCGCCGCGTGGCAGGCCGCCGCGTCGCGGGCTACCTCACCGCAGGCCACTGGGCGGGCGGCGGCGGGCGCTACCCGGGCCCGGTGTCCCGGTGGCCGGTCGTGACCGCGGCGGTCGGCCTGGCGGGCCTGGTGGCCTTGTCCGCGTCCAGCTGGATCATTAACTACAGCGGCCCGGGCGACGGCGTGGTCCTGATGGACCAGTTCATCGCGAGCCACCTGCCCGCCTGCGCCGCCGTCAATGCCAGCGGCGACTCGGATAAGTACGCGTACCTGCTGGGCGGCCATAACTTCGGGTACTTCTCGGTCGGGCCCGCCGCGCTCGCCGACGGCGTGCACTATTTCATCCTCTCGCCCAACGACGTCGCCGAAGATACCGGCAACATGAGCCCGGCGCTGGCGAGCTGGATCACCGGTCATGGCAGGCGCCTGGCTGACCTCCCCAGCCAGGTCTACCGGACGGTGCAGCTCTGGTACGTACCAGCCAGCTCCTATGACCCGGCCGCCGATGCGGTCGACATCACGGGCGGGCTCTACGTCAACACCGTCGGTTCGGACTGCGGCGGTTACACCATGACGAACGGACCTCATGGTTCCTTCTTCTCGGCCTATCAGGCCCTCGGCGGCAAGGGAGTGCTCGGCGATCCGCTGAGCCAGGTCACGCCCGCGAGCGACGGCGGGTACGAGCAGCTCGTCGACGGCGTCGTGCTCGCGGTCTCACCGGCCGGGCGCTCGCCCGCCGCGCGCGGCACCGACCGCCCGGCCGCCGTGACCGCCGCGGTGACCACCGCCGTGACCGGCAGCGTGCACGCCCTGCCCATCGTGGCCATGCTGGCTCAGCGCTCGCCCGCCGCGTACCGCCGGGCGGGCCTGCCCCCGGTCTACCGGCGGGCCACGGCGGCGCAGCGCCGCGGCTGGCTGACGAACCCGTCGATAACGCGCGCCTACCTGGACGGCGGCCAGGACAACCGGGACGGCTACGCGGCCGCCGTCCGCCGTTTCGGCGAGCCGCTCGGGCCGCCGGCCGCGCTGCCCGGAGCCGGCGTCGGCCAGGCGTTCGCCGACATCGTCCTGGAGGTACCCAGCGCGGGCGGCGGCGTCCGCGCGGCGGCGGTCACCCCCGCCGTCCTGGCGGCGCGGGTGCTGACCGTGCCCGGCCCGGCCCGTGTCCTTCAGCCGGCGCCACGTCTGCCTGACCCCCCTCCCATGGGCGCGGCCGAGCCCACCTCGGTGAAACCGTTCGTCGTCGACCTGAACTGGGCCCTGCTTCTTTACGGGAACGCGGTCACCGCTCTTTCCTGCGGGCGCCCCCAGATCGCCGCCCGCAGGACGGCCCGGCCGGCCCGGCCGGGAGGAGCCTGGTGACCGGCGCAGAACCTGGGGCGGCCCAGGTGGCGGAACCAGCGGCGGCCCGGGGGACGGAAGCCGGGCACCGCAGGATCGCGGCGCGCCCGCTGCGCATCCTGGTGGACGGCCGGGTCATGCAGGACCGCTACCACGGCATCGGCAGGTACACCCATGAGCTGCTGCGCGAGCTAAGCCGCCGCGAGACGGAGCTCATCGTCCTGCACAGCCCGGACAGCGGCCGGCTCGACGTAGCCGAGATGTTGACCCGCCGCACGGTCCGGGCGATCCCGTCCGGGATACCGGTGGCCTCCCTTCGGTCTCAGTGGGTGCTCCTGCGGGCCGTGCTGACCGCGCAGCCCGATGTGGTCTTCGTCCCCTACCACCTCAGCACTCCCGTCCTGGCCGGCCGGGTCCCCGTCGTCTCGGTAATCCATGACTGCGTGTTCGAGCGGGACGCCGCCGCCCGCGGCCCGTCAGCTTTCTCCCGTGTCTACCGCGCGTCGACCCGGCAGGCCATCCGCTCCGCGGCCGCGCTGGTGGCCCCGTCCGAGGCGGCCCGGCGCGACATCCGCCGTTTCTACGGTGCCGAACTCCCGGCGGAGGCGGTCCTGCCGCACGGCGTGGGCGGCCAGTTCTTCTCGCTGCGGGGCAGGCCCCGCCCCGCCGGTCTCCGCCTTCCCGATCGCTACATCTTGCACGTGGGATCGCAACGTCCGCACAAGAACCAGCGCGTCCTGGTGGAAGCCATGGCGGCGCTGCGGGCCGGCCACCCCGGTCTCGGGCTCGTCCTGGTCGGCCAGCCCGATCCCCGGTGCCCCGACGAGACCGGAAAGCTCGTGCGGGCTCTCGGTTTGTCCGATCTCGTGTACCGCCATACCCGCGTGACTGACGAGGTGCTGCTCGAGCTGTACGCGAATGCGGACGTGTTCGCCTACCCCTCGCTGGCCGAGGGTTTCGGGATGCCGGTCCTTGAGGCCATGGCAGCAGGACTGCCCGTGGTGGCCAGCGACGCCGAGGCGGTTCAGGAGGTCGCGGCCGGCGCTGCGCTCATCGTGCCCGCCCGGGCAACCGCCGCCTGGGTCCAGGCGCTTGACCGGGTGCTCACCGATCCTCAGCTCGGGCAGGATCTGCGCGAGCGCGGGCAGGCCGTCGCCGCCAGGCACACCTGGGCCCGCTCAGCCGAGCGCACCCTGTCGTTCCTGACCGCCACCGCCCGGCCAGGCGTGACGGCGGGCGACGACGCGACGGTGGGGGAGCGCAGTGCCTGAGGCCGGCCCGGCGCGGCAGCCCACCGGAGCGGGCCCGGCGACCGGAGCGGGCCCGGCGACCGGAGCGGGCCCGGCGACCGGAGCG
>PMOU01000051.1 GCA_003161205.1 Actinomycetota bacterium
CACTTCCGGCCCGCGGAGTTCGTTCCGCAGATCCCGCTTCCTGTGACCGCGGCCGGGCGAGGTGCTCTCCCCGGCCTGGTGCTCGTGGGCCACGGTGTCCCCGTCTGTCCACGATCAGTACCTGTTGTACGGTACGTCCAGTTGAGCCTGACCGTTTGGCTTGCTGGATTCATCTGACAGGTTCTGGTGTATCCAAGCAGACCTACTGCTAGGATAGATCCCATGTTCCATGTCATCCAGGTCATCCCAACCTTTGGTACGTGCCTAGGTGTTACCACCGCCGGGCGGGGTATAAACCAGCTGAGCAAAACATTCCAGTGAGCCTGATGGCAGGGATGGCCTGGACAGGTAGGATCACCCAGTCGCTGGGTGCTTGAGCGCCGAGGAGGGTCGATGGCAAGCCCGATGTATCGGCAGATCGCCGAGGACCTGCGCGCGCAGATCGAGTCCGGCGGACTCACGCCGGGCCAGCAGCTGCGCACCGAGCTCGAGCTGCAAGACCACTACGGCGCGTCGCGGAATACGGTCCGCGACGCGATCAAGTGGCTGACCATCCTCGGACTGGTGGAGACGAAACCGGGTCAGGGCACCTTCGTCGTCCAGAAGATCAACCCCTTCGTGACAACGCTGACCGGTGATCCCCGGACCGGGATGGGCGGCGACCAAGATGTTTTCTATCTGCTGGAAGTCCACAGGCAGGACAGAACGCCAAGAATTGGCCCGGTCCAAGTCGAGATACAGGAAGCTTCCGAAGACATCGCTATCGCGCTCCGGATTAAGAAGAACGCAGAGGTAATCAGTCGCCACGAGCGACGCTTTATTGACGACCTCCCATGGTCGATGCAGACTTCGTATTACCCTGCCGAGTTTGCCGACCGCGGCGCGGAGCGGCTCAGGAGCCCGCGCAACATCGAAGAAGGAACCGTACAATATCTGGCCGATAGCCTTCACCTACGTCAGGTTGGTTATCGCGACCTGATTACGCTACGACCGCCGAACCCTACCGAGGCTGATTTCTTCAAGTTGCCGCCGGACGGCAGGGTGCCGATGTATGAGATAAGACGGGTTGCCTTCGACGGTAACCAAGAACCTATGCGCTTGACAGTGACCGTCTACCCAACGGACCGTAACCGCTTTATGCTGAACGTCGGAACTGTACCCGAGCTCGAAGAAATTCAAGCACCCCGTCAAGACGTCTCACAGTAAACGAATTCTTGCTGACAATCTTATATGATGAGGCGAACCCGACCTTCTCGACCTTGAGCTAAGAGTCCTCGTTCTCATCTCGTAGCGAAGAACTGCTACCATAAAGACTCCGGTCGCTCGACGCAAAAAAGCGACCGGTTCAGGCGCGGAGAAGACCCTCCAAGCCGGAAAGCTGAAATGACAATAATTAAGAGACATTCCGTACGGAGTGGCAATCAGAAAGGGGGCGAGGGCCATGGCTAAGCTGCACGCACGCCCCTCGAACCAGTACCGGTACGAGCACTACGACCCCCGCTTCTAGCTGGATCAGCCTGGATGCGAGCCGTCGGCGTTGGCTGCTACACGCAACGCCGACGGCCAATTTAGACCTGTCTGGCGCCGACGAGCACCACACGGTGGTGGTCGACGTGCCGGGGGTCATAAGCAGGTGCTACGCCAGCCACAAGGCGGCCCCCCTCCTGGATTGGGTCGCCGTCCCGGGTGCTCGTTGAGCGCTGGGTTGACACGTCGGCATCAGACTTTACCAAATTTTTTCAACACAAAAGAGCTAAGACGCGCTGAGTTACTTCGTTGAGGCCGCCTGTCAGCTCTAAGATGACTCGGTAGCAACCTGCTGCCGTCAGGCACTGCGCGACGTGACCGATTACGCCAGGCCTGAATCAGCAGCTTGCCTTTCTCCTATCTAAGAAGGCTTGCTATGGCGAAGCGTTTCTGCTGGACAGCGTCCGACGTAACCGATCTGCTTCCTCAGGACTGGACGACCGGGACAAAAAAGGTCGCCGCTGAAGCCCACTTCGGTAACTATCCGCGCACACCTTTCTTGTCCCGCGAAGCAGCAGACGTCGAGTACATCAACCGCGGCCGGGTGCGCGCCGGCGCGGTCCAGACAAGCCTGCCCTGGCTCTACGATCTCTACCGTGGCGAGTTCCTCGGCATGGCCCAGCAGGCCTGGAGGGAACCAATCAAGGCGGCGCGTGATAACCGCTACGGCATCGTGCTGAATGTGCAGCAGGGCAATAGGATGCGGTTCGAATGTCACGTCGATTCAAATCCCGTCACGGGGCTGCTCTTCTTCACCGATCACCCAGACGGCGGAGGCGAACTCGTGGTAGCGAACGATCCAGAGGCGGTCGGCGTGGACGCACTGGAGGAGAATGGCTCTGTCATCCGTCCGCAGGCGGGCCAGTTGATCTTCTTCGATGGCAAGACCTACCCGCACTACGCCCGCACCCTGTGGTCTGACGGCGACGTTCGGGTCGTCGCGGTCATGAACTTCTACACCGGGTCCTGCCCGGAATCTACCCGGCCGTCGGGGCTGAACCGTCACCTGTTCGGCCAAGACTAGCCTTCTCAAACCCTTCTTCGACGGACGTCGGCATCCGCATGCGCGTCCATTTTGGCTGACTCGGACGTGCGGGTCGTGGTGGTCATGAACTCCAACACCAAGCCCTGCCCGGAACAAATCTGTCCACCGGCTCGACCGTCATCTCTGCAGCCTGGCGCGAGGACTCTATTGATCGAAGCGGGGAAGGAGCGAAATGGCGAGCCCCATGTACCGGCAGATCGCCGAAGATCTGCGCGAGCAGATCGAGTTGGGCCGACTTGAGCCGGGTCAGCAACTGCTCACCGAGATCGAGTTGCGCGAGCGTTACGGGACGTCGCGGAACACCGTCCGGGACGCGATCAAGTGGCTCACGAGCCTTGGTCTGGTCGAGACGCGACCGGGCCAGGGTACCTTCGTGGTGCGGAAGATTGACCCGTTCGTCACCACTCTGTCGGCCGACTCCCAAAGCGGGCTGGGCGGCGGAGAGGGGGCCAGCTACCTCTCCGCGGTGAACAAGAGGAACCGGAAGGCTTCCACCAGTCCGCTCCAGGTCGAGATCCAGCGGGCCTCAGAGGAGATCTCCAACGGGCTGTGGATACCTGCGGGCGGCGAGGTCATCAGCCGGCATGAGCGGCGCTACATCGACGCCACGCCCTGGTCGATGCAGACTTCCTTTTACCCGGCAGAGTTTGCCGACCGGGGAGCGGAGCGGCTCAGGAGCGCCCGCACTATCGACGAGGGAACCGTGCAGTACCTTGCCGATGCTCTGAATATTCGCCAGGTCGGTTATCGCGACTGGATAACCGTTCGCGCGCCGAACGCAAGCGAGGCGGTTTTCTTCAAGCTGTCTCAAGATGGCCGAGTCCCCGTATATGAGATATTCAGGACCGCGTTCGACGGTAACGGCCAGCCGATGCGGCTGACGGTAACCGTGTTCCCGGCGGACCGGAACCAATTTATCGTGAACATGGGCGACGTGCCCGCGCCAGGTACGGGCCCGCGCACCTCCTTATGAGGTGCACGTGCTCGGGGACCACGTGCGAAGCCACTCGACCTGGGCCCTTCAGGCACGACCTGATGGATCGCATCGGTACGACCGCCGCCGCCGATACACCCCGCCGACAGGAGCTCACACGACCTGTCACTAACTTGTGGGATAGGTTTCCCTTTCCCTCGGCGCATATCAGGTTGCCTCGTCCGCCGGCAGCTGGCCAGATCACCGGCAGGAAACCGACTCCGCACCCATGTCTCTTTTGCACCGACCAGCCGGCTGGCGCCGGTGGCGAGCTCGTTTTCGGGCAGGATCCAGATGCAGCTGACATCGACGCCGTCGACCGGGACTGCACAGTTATCCGGCCGCATGCGGGTCACTTGATCTTCTTCGACGGCAGAAAGCACCCGCACTATACGCGGCCCCTGTCTTCCGATTCGGACGTACGCGTCGTAGCGGTCATGAACTTTTACACCGAGTCGTGCCCGGAATCGACTCGGCCACCTGAACTAAACCGGCATCTTTTCGGCGACGGCTGAAGGCCGTTAGGTGACGTTCGGCCGGGCGGCCGCGAGGCGGTCCAGTGCAGGCGCGGCGGACGTGCGGCTGATGGTTGCGCTGCCGAGCACGGCGTCGCCCTCGTAAAGCACGGCGGCCTGCCCCCTGGCCACGCCGCGCGCCGGGCGGTGCAGTCGGAGACGCAGCGTGTCTTCCTCCAGCCAGGCCGTGCAGGCATGCACGTCGCCGTGGGCACGGAGCTGGACGAGGCAATCACGCGGCTCGAGCGGCGGAGCGCAGCCGGTCCAGACCGGGTGGTCCGCGGTGATCTCGGTGATGTCCAGGCTCTCGGCTGAGCCGACGGTCACGGTCCTGGTCACCGGCTCGATGTCGAGGACGTAGCGGGGCTTGCCGTCGTCGGCGGGCGTGCCGACCCGCAGGCCCTTGCGCTGGCCGACGGTGAAGGCGTAGGCGCCGTCGTGCTCACCCAGGACGGCGCCGGAGGTGTCGACGATCTGGCCGGGGGCCTGGCCTAGGTGCTTGGCCAGGAAACCCTTGGTGTCGCCGTCGGCGATGAAGCAGACGTCGTGGCTGTCGGGCTTCTCCGCGACGGCCAGCCCTCGGCGCGCGGCCTCGGCGCGAACCTGGAGCTTGGGGGTGTCGCCGAGCGGGA
>PMOU01000094.1 GCA_003161205.1 Actinomycetota bacterium
GTCATCGAGGTGTCGCACGGCGACGGGCTCGGCGGCTCCTCGTTCAACTACGGCTTTTCCGCGGTGGATGAGATCGCCCTGATCCGCGCGGCCGCGGCCGAAGCGGCCGCGGCGAAGATCGCGGTGCTGCTGCTGCCCGGCGTCGGCACCGTGGAGGATCTGCGCGAGGCGCGCGAGGCCGGGGCGTCCGTGGCCAGGATCGCGACGCACTGCACCGAGGCGGATGTCTCGGTGCAGCACTTCGGGGCGGCCCGGGACCTCGGGATGGAGACCGTCGGCTTCCTGATGCTCGCCCACCGGCTCGATCCGGCCGCGCTGGCCCGGCAGGCCCGGATCATGGTCGACGCGGGCGCGGAATGCGTCTACGTGGTGGACTCGGCCGGCGCGCTGGTGCTGTCCGACGCGCAGACCCGGGTGCAGGCCCTGATCACCGAGATCGGGTCGCAGGCCCAGGTCGGCTTCCACGGGCACCAGAACCTGTCGCTGGGCGTGGCGAACTCGGTCCTGGCCTACCAGGCCGGCGCTACCCAGATCGACGGGGCGCTGTGTGCGCTCGGCGCGGGCGCGGGGAACGCGCCGACCGAGGTGCTGGCCGCCACCTTCTCCCGGATGGGCATCTCGACCGGGGTGGACGTGGACGGCGTGCTCGCCGCCGCCGAAGAGGTGGTGCGGCCCATCATCCCGCAACTGCCGTGGATGGACCGGGCCTCGGTGGTGCAGGGGTACGCCGGGGTGTACTCCTCCTTCCTGCTGCACGCGCAGCGCGCCGCGGAACGTTACGGCGTGCCCGCGCACGCGATCTTGCAGCGGGTCGGCGAGGCCGGGTACGTCGGCGGCCAGGAAGACATGATCATCGACGTCGCGCTGCAGCTGCAGGCCGAAGCCCTGGCGCCCGCGGGGTTACAGTGGCCGGGTGAGTGACACAGACGCCGTGGTCGAGCGCATCCTGACCCACTACGACACCATCACGGTGGTCGGTGCCAGCCGCGCGGCGGCCAAGGCGGCCCACGGGGTGCCGGCGTACATGCAGCAGCACGGCTGGCGCATCGTCCCGGTGAACCCGCACGCCGAGGAGATCCTCGGCGAGCCGGTCTACCGGACGCTCGGCGAGATCCCCGAGCAGGTGGGCCTGGTTGACGTGTTCCGGCCGGCCTGGCAGGCACCGGACATCGCGCGGCAAGCCGTCGCGGCCGGGGCCACGGCCCTGTGGCTGCAGCTGGGCATCGCCTCGGCGCAGGCGCGGGCCATCGCCGAAGACGCCGGGCTGCTGTACGTCGAAGACCGCTGCCTGATCATCGAGCAGCGGCGCCTCGGGCTCACGGCCCCACCCAGACAGCCTTGACGTTGCAGAATTCGCGGATGCCCTGGACCGATAGCTCCCGGCCGTAACCGGACGTCCTGATACCGCCGAAGGGCAGCTGCGGGTAGGAAGTCACGCTGCCGTTGATGAAGACCATCCCGGCCGCGAGATCCCGGATGAACCGGCTCCGCTCCTGCTCGTCGTTGGTCCACGCGTTCGCGCCGAGCCCGAACTCGGTGCCGTTGGCGAGCTCTACCGCCGCGTCGATGTCCGGCACCCGGTACAGGGTGGCCACCGGGCCGAAGGCCTCCTCGGTGTGCAGCCGCATGTCGGGGGTGATGCCGGCCAGCACGGTCGGCGGGTAGTAGAAGCCGGGACCCTCGGGCGCGGCGCCGCCGCACAGGACCTTGGCGCCCTGCGCCACCGCGTCGGCGACCAGCTTCTCGATGTCGTCGCGCTGCTGCTCCGAAGCCAGCGGGCCCACGTCGGTGCCCGCCGCCATCGGATCCCCGACCACCTTGGCCGCCATCTGCTCGGTGAACAGGCGCTCGAACTCGTCATAGACCGCCTCGTGGACGATGAAGCGCTTGGCGTTGATGCAGGACTGGCCGTTGTTCAGCAGGCGCGCGGAGGTGCCGACCTGGGCCGCGGCCCGCAGGTCGGCCGAGGGCATGACGATGAANNCCGGTGAGCGTCGCGGCGACCACCCGGGGGTCGCGCAGGATGGCCTCGATCCGCGCGGAGCCGACCAGCAGGGTCTGGAAGGTGCCGCCGGGAAAGCCGGCCCGGGCGAACAGGTCCTGCATGAACAGGGCGGTCTGCGGCACGTTCGAGGCGTGCTTGAGCAGTCCGACGTTGCCCGCCATCAAGGCGGGAGCGGCGAAGCGCATGGCCTGCCACAGCGGGAAATTCCACGGCATGATGGCCAGCACCGGGCCGAGCGGCTGGTAGCTGACGTAGGCGCGTTCGGCCCCCACGGCGTCGGCATCGGCGGGCTCGTCGGCCAGGAACCCGGCGGCATGGTCGGCGTAGTACCGGCAGGCGGTGGCGCACTTGGCGACCTCCTGCCGGGCCGCGGCCAGCGTCTTGCCCATCTCCGTCGTCATCATCGCCGCGATCTGGTCCTGCTCGTCGTCCAGGATCGCGGCCGCCCGCCGCAGCCACTCGGCCCGGTCGGCGAAGCTGGTCAGGCGATAGCTGGCGTGCGCGGCCGCGGCGGCCGCCAGGGCCCGCTCCACGTCCGCCTCGCTCATCTCGTCGTAGGTCTTTACAGTCTCCCCCGTCGCGGGGTT
>PMOU01000253.1 GCA_003161205.1 Actinomycetota bacterium
CGATCGTGAGTGCGGCGGCGATCTCGTCCGCGCGCCACTCGGACACGCCGATATACAGCACCTTGCCCGCGCGGACGAGGTCGGCGAAGGCGCGCATGGTCTCTTCGAGCGGCGTCTCGTAGTCGTACCGGTGCGCCTGGTACAGGTCGAGGTAGTCGGTCTGCAGCCTGCGCAGCGAGGCGTGGATCGATTCGGTGATGTGCTTGCGCGACAGGCCGCGGTTGTTCCGGCCCTCGCCCGTCGGCCAGTACACCTTGGTGAAGATCTCGAGCGATTCACGTCGCACGCCGTGCAGGGCCCGGCCGAGGATTTCCTCGGCTCGCCCGCCCGCGTAGACATCGGCGGTGTCGAACGTGGTGATGCCCTCGTCCAGCGCGGCCCGGACGCACTCGGCCGCGGCCTGCTCTTGCACCTGGGAACCGTGCGTCACCCAGTTCCCGTACGCGAGCTCGCTGATGACCAGGCCGCTTTTACCCAGGTGACGGTATTCCATGATCCCTAACTCTAGAACTTCTGGCCGGGTGAGACCCGCGGGGCCGGCACCCGGAACCTTCGGATCTGCAGCGCCCGCATCACCGCGTACATGGTCAGGCCCCGGGCCGACTCGCCCGGCAGCCGCTCGGCGATCAGCCTGGTCAGGCTCCGGCGGATCAGCTGGGCGTCGATGACGATCACGACGACGAGCACCAGCACCAGCGGGGAGATAATGCGCTGCACTGAGCTGTTCCGCAGGAAGATGGAGGCGAGCAGGACTACCAGCACGTACATGTAGTACTCGCTGATCCTGCGCTTGGAGTCGATGAAGTCACGGGCGAGCGCGCGGGTCGGACCCCGGTCGCGCGGGTTGAGCGCCCACGCTTCGCCGCGCTTCATCGCGTCGTACTTGGTGGCCCGGTTGGCGCGGGACTTGGCCTTGTCCTGCGGGGTACGCGGCGCGGACTGCGCGCGCGACCCGGTGATCGGCTGGCGTCGCTTGGCCTCGGCCACGCTGCGCTTAGGCGTGGGCCGGCCCTTGGCCGCCTCGGCGGCGGAGCGGGGTGATGTCTTACTGTCGGCCGGTGCGTCCGGGCTCTGCGCGCCCGGAGAATCCTGGGCCGTATCGTCCGTCGCCCCGGCGCTACGGCGTCGGAACACGCGCATAGCTTAGGGCCCATCGCGAAATGCGCATAGCTTAGGGCCCCCGCGGGAAGGTTATGGCTCTAAGCGAAATAGTGTGCGCCGCCCCCGGCGTGGACGTGGTAGCTCGCATGCGGGCGACCGCGTAGGGTGGAATGCGACTAGTCGCACGGGCTCGTCCGCCGTCTAGCCGGGTGCCGGCGCCCTATCGGCCCGGTAGCGCGGCCTGGTGGCGGCCAAAGATGTTAATGAAGGGGACGGCCGCGCGTATGGGCGTGATGAAGCGAGTCTCACTTGTCTTCAAGGCCAAGGCCAACAAGGCCCTGGACAAGATGGAAGACCCCCGTGAGACCCTTGACTATTCCTACCAGCGGCAGCTGGAGTTGCTGACGAAGGTCCGCCGCGGNNGTCGCGGACGTCGCCACCTCGCGCAAGCGCGTTGAGCTGCAGATGAACCAGCTCCAGCTGCAGGCGAACAAGCTCGACGACCAGGCGCGCAAGGCCCTCGGGATGGGACGCGAGGACCTGGCCCGGGAAGCGCTCACGCGCAAGTCGTCCGCGCAGGGCCAGCTGAACGACCTGCAGGCGCAGTACGCCCAGCTGCAGGCCGAAGAGGAGAAGCTGACGGTCGCCTCGCAGCGGCTGCAGGCCAAGGTGGACGCCTTCCGCACCAGGAAGGAAACCATCAAGGCCACCTACACCGCNNCACCGCGGCCGAGGCGCAGACCAGGATCAACGAGGCGTTCTCCGGTATCTCCGAGGAGATGGGCGACGTCGGCATGGCGATCCAGCGTGCCGAGGACAAGACTGCCCAGATGCAGGCCCGGGCCGGCGCCATCGACGAGCTCATGGCCTCGGGCGCCCTGGACGACGTGGGCGGCAAGCGCGACGACATCCAGGCCGAGCTCGACCAGCTCAGCGCGGGCAGTGACGTCGAAAACGACCTGCGCAGGCTCAGGGGCGAGATCGCGGCCAGCTCACCGAAGCAGCTCGAGGGAGGCGCCAACGGCGAAAGCCACCCCAGCCAGGTCCAGCAGAGCCAGGCCCAGCAGGCCCCGTACGCCCAGCAGGCCCCGTACGCGCCGCCGGCCCCGCCCCAGTCGCCCCAGTCGCCCCAGCCACCCCAGCAGGCTCCGTACCAGGACGCGGGTCCCCAGGAAGCGGCTCAGTCGGCCGGGATCCCGGTGTCCGATCTGCCGAGCGCGAACGAGCAACCGCAAGATGGTGACGGATCGTGATCGTCAGGATCCTCGGCGAGGGCCAGTTCCTGGTCGACGACGTGGCCGCGGCCGAGCTCAATCAGCTGGATACCTCACTTGAGTCCGCCGTCGAGCGCGGCGACGAGCCGGCCTTCCAGGCGGCCCTGACCGGCCTGCTGACCCAGGTTCGCGCGCAAGGTTCACCGTTGCCCCCGGATACTCTTGAGTCGTCGGACCTGATCCTTCCTCACCAGGACTCGAGCATGGATGAGGTCCGCAAGCTGCTCACGGACGAGGGCCTGATTCCGGGCTGAAGGCCACAGCGTAGCTGAAGGCCATAGCGTACTTGTGGGTAACGTTCGGCGGGGGTTTAGCGTTCTACATATAGATTTCAGCTAATAATGCTGCTGGCTCCTGGCGGGCGAGAGCCACCGGGGGCCGAACGGAGGTGGCGCCATGACGGCGCGTACCAGGTATGCACCCGACCGGGGGCTAACGGTCCGGATGACCGCGACCATGTTCCTGCTCGGGCTGGTATTTGTCGCATTTATCGCCGCGATCATCGGCATCGGGACCGCGTACCACGCGTCTGACGCCGCGATCGTGCTTTTCGCAGTGGTCCTCGGCGGCGGCTTCGCCATCGGATCACTGTTCTACTCCGACAAGATCGCGCTCCGGACGGCCGGGGCCCGCGAGGTCACCCCCCAGGAGGCACCCGAGCTGCACGGCATCGTGGACCGTCTCTGCGCGCTGGCGGACATGCCGAAGCCCCGGGTGGCTATCGCCAACTCCAACATCCCGAACGCCTTCGCGACCGGGCGCAACGCGGACCACGCGGTGCTCTGCGTGACCACGGACATCATGCGCCGGCTGACTCCGGAGGAGCTCGAGGGCGTGATCGCGCACGAGATGTCGCACGTGGCTCACAAGGACGTCCAGGTTATGACGGCCGCGTCGTTCCTGGCCATCATCGCCGCGCTGCTGATCAGGGTGGCCTTCTACGGTGAGCTGTTCGGCGGCGGCGGTGGCCGCGGCCGGAACAACGGCGGCGGGAGCGCCGCGCTGTTCATGTTCGCGCTCATGGCGGTGAGCATCATCGTCTACGCGGTCAGCTTCCTGCTGATCCGGGTGCTCTCCCGCTATCGCGAGCTGGCCGCGGACCGCAGCGGCGCGCTGCTCACCGGCCAGCCGAGCGCGTTGAAGAGCGCGCTGATCAAGGTCAGCGGGCAGATGTCCAGGATCCCGACCAATGACCTGCGCACCGCGGCGCCCATGAACGCGTTCTACTTCGCGCCCGCGATGCACCTGGCCCCCCAGGGGAGCCTGGCCAGCATCTTCTCCACCCACCCCTCGCTCGAGCGCAGGCTGGCCGAGCTCGACAAGGTCCAGCAGCAGCTCAACCGGGCCGGGTAAGGCTCGTGGGCTTTCTCGACACGCTGCTCGGCCGCACCAAGCCGGTCCAGCCCCGGCTGGATGACCTGTTCGCGCTGCCGTCAGCGGCGGTAACACTCGATGCCGGAGCCGGTTTCAAGCCCACCGGCTCCGGCTCGGTGTGCTTCCGGCCGGTTGAGGGCCGGTCCTTCTCCGACGTGCAGAAGGACGTCACCGAACTGCTCGACGTGAGCTCGGGCAAGGAAGGCGGCCTGCCGGTCGAGGTGACCAAGGACTCCTTCGGGTTCAACTGGCTGGTCAGCTCGCGTATGTCGGACGAGGTCGACGCGCTGGTCACCGACCTGCACGCGGTCAACTCCTCACTCGTCGACAACGGCTTCGGACCGCAGCTGCTGTGCACCCTGGTCGCCTTCAAAGACGATTCCGAGCGCAGCCTGGCGCTGGTTTACCTGTTCAAGCGCGGTACGTTCTACCCGTTCGCGCCGCTGTCCGGGGAGCGCCGGGACAACGCCCTTGAGCTGCAAGTCAAGGGCGTGATCGGCGACGACCTGAGGTTCGAGCCGGACCTGGCCCGCTGGTTCCCCGTCTGGGGCGCCCCGGGCCTTTAACTTCGCGCTGTGACTTTCGGGTGGCCGGAATGCCGCCGCACCGCATATCGTTGGCATTGCACGTAGGAGCACATACGAGCTAAGGCGGGAGCCAAGGTGACTGTTCAGCAAGAGGCCACGCAGGGACAAGAGGCCACTCAGGGAATTGTCCTGACTGACGGCGCGGCCACGAAGGTGAGCACTCTGCTCGCGCAGGAAGGACGCACCGACCTGCGGCTGCGCATCGCGGTCCAGCCGGGCGGCTGCTCCGGGCTGAAGTACCAGCTCTACTTCGACGAGCGCGACATCGACGGCGACATCGTCAGCGACTTCAGCGGCGTCCAGGTCGTGACCGACAAGATGAGCGCGCCGTACCTGATGGGCGCGACTATTGACTTCGTCGACACGATCGAGAAGCAGGGCTTCACGATCGACAACCCGAACGCGTCAGGCTCCTGCGCCTGCGGCGACTCCTTCCACTGACGACGGGCCGGGTAGCCACCGTGCGCATAGCGGTCACGGGATCAATCGCGACCGACCACTTGATGACGTTTCCCGGCAAGTTCACCGATCAGCTCATCGCGGACAAGCTGGATAAGGTCTCGTTGTCGTTTCTCGTCGACGATCTGGCCATCCGGCGGGGCGGGGTGGCGGCCAACATCGCCTTCGGGCTCGGCCAGCTCGGCCTGCGCCCGCTGCTCGTGGGCACGGTCGGCGCTGACTTCGAGGACTACCGGCGCTGGCTGGAAGACCACGGGGTGAGCACCGAGGGGGTGCGGACGTCGGTCCTGCACCACACCGCCCGCTTCGTCTGCACCACCGACACCGAGGGAAACCAGATCGGCTCGTTCTACGCGGGTGCGATGAGCGAAGACGGCGACAATGACGTCGCGGTGGTGGCGGCTGAGCAGGGCGGGATCGACCTGGTCCTGATCGGGGCCGGCCACCCCGGCGCGATGGTGGCGTACGCCGAGCAGTGCCGCCAGGCCGGGATACCGTTCGCCGCGGATCCCTCTCAGCAGCTGGCCCGGATCCTCGGTGATGAGCAGGTCCGCACGATGGTCGACGGTGCTAAGTACCTGTTCGGCAACGAGTACGAGGAAGCCCTGATCGAGCGCAAGTCCGGCTGGGGCACCGCGGAGATGCTGAAGCGGGTCGAGGTCCGGATCACCACGCTGGCCGCCGCGGGCGCGCGGATCGAGCAGGCCGGCCAGCCGGCCATCGTGGTCGGCGCCGTGCCCGACGCCCAGCCCGTGGACCCGACCGGTTCGGGGGACGCATTCCGCTCCGGTTTCCTGGCCGCGGTGGCCTGGGGGCTGTCCCTCGAGCGCGCCGCTCAGCTCGGCAACCTGCTGGCCGTGCACGCCCTGGAGGCCACCGGGCCGCAGGAGTACGAGCTGAAGCCGGGACGGCTGGCGGACCGTTTCGCCGCCGCCTACGGCGACGCCGCGGCCGCCGAAGTGGCGCCTCACCTGCCGGGCTGAAAACCACGATCATTTTTCTGAACGGGCCGGGGCGCTTGCCCCGGCCCGTCGGTTTTGCGCGCCTTGGATGCGTGATCCGGTGTGGCTCCAACCGGTCTGCCCGTTGTGTCGTCATACTGGGTAACCGGCGTATGAGACGCCGCCCACATGAAGGGCACGTCAGTGTTTCCAGCGGCAACACGAACAGTTATCACGGCCGCCGCCTTCATCTGCCTGGTGACGGCCGGCTGCTCCTCGTCCTCCTCGACGCCCGCCGCGTCGGTCACTACCACCGTGACCGCCAGTCCGGCGACCTCGGCCGCGAGCGGCACCGCGACGGCCACGACGGGTGGCTCAGGCCCGGTGACCAGCCCCGCGGCCTGCCAGACCACGTCGCTGCAGGTGAAGCAGGGACTCGCGCAGGGTTACGCCGGCGGCGTATACGAGGTGATCGACTTCACCAACACCTCGAGCGGCCCCTGCACCCTCTACGGCTATCCCGGCGTCTCGCTGGTCTCCGGCCCGCCGTACAAGCAGATCGGGCTGGCCGCCAAGCGGAACACCACGTCATCGGCAGCGCCGGTCAAGCTGATCACACTGGCCGCCGGCGCCACCGCCAACGCCCTGCTGCAAATCGTGGACGCGCTGAACTACCCGCCCGCCACCTGCGGACCCACCAAGGCCACCGCCCTGAAGGTGTACCCGCCCAACCAGACCATCCCCGTCTACCTCACCAGCGCCTCGAATGCCTGCGCCAAGTCCGTCCAGATCATGACCATCGGGGCCGTGGCGGCCGGCTCTGGCGGCTCGACCTGACGGGCCAGGGCCAGGGGCAGGGCCAGCCGCGGATCGCGGCGGCGGTAGCGTGGCTGGCATGGGAACCGTGCTCGCGTCCGGAGACCTGCTCACGCTGACCCGCACGCTGGCGGGCGCTTACCCCGGCCCGCCTGCGCTGACGCTGACCCGGGCGTTCACCGAGTGGACCTTTGACCCGGTGATGGCGGCGCTGATCGTGGTCCTCGGCGCCGGGTACGTCGCCGGGGTGCGCCGGGCCGGGGACTGGCCGCTGGCGCGGCGGATCTGGTTCCTGGGCGTGGGTCTGGGTTCCCTGCTGATCGCGACGATGTCCTGGGTCGGCGTCTATCAGCCGGTCCTGATGTACGCGCGGGCGGTGCAGACGGTGCTGCTCCTGCTCGTGGTGCCGCTGTTCATCGCGCTCGGGCGCCCGATCTCCCTGGTCATCGCGGTGTTCCCCGGTGCGGGCCGGTGCATCGAGGCGGCCATCGGCTCGCGCCTGGCCCGGCTGGCGACCTTTCCCGCGATCACCACGTTCACGCTGGTGGCCGTGCCCTTCGTCATGTACTTCACGTCCTGGTACACGGCCGTGTACCACAGCGGCCCGGTGCGGGAACTGACCTACCTGGCGCTGATGGCGCCCGGTTTCGCCTTCTTCTGGACCTTGCTGCGGGTGGACCCGGTGCCGAAGAAGTACTCCTACGCGGTCTCCATGTGGATCACCGCGGGGGAGGTCATCGGTGACGCGTTCCTCGGGATCGCCGTCATCGCGGACCAGAACCTGATCGGCACGTCCTACTTCGGTGCGCTGGGCCGGCCGTGGGGACCCACCCACGCGACCGACCAGGTCATCGCCGGGGGAGTGCTCTGGGTCCTCGGCGACCTGGTCGGCTTGCCTTTCCTCGCCGCTCAGCTGATCCAGATGATGCGTGAGGACGAGTCCGACGCGGCCAAGATCGACGCCGAACTCGATGCCGCGGACGCCGAGCTCGAGGCCAAGGCCGCCGCGTCGCTGCCCGAGGAGGAACCGAAGCCGTGGTGGGAAGCCGATCCCCGCTTCACCAGCCGCTTCAAGGCCAACTGAGTTACAGCCGGCGGCGGATGTACAGGGCCCAGCCGCGCGGCAGATCCTGGCTGGACACGAACTCCTGCGCCTTCATCGCGCACCAGGCCGGAATGTCGGTGTAGGCCGCCGGGTCGTCGGCCAGGACGGCCACCACAGCGCCGAGCGGGATGTCCCTGATCTGCTCCGCGAGCATGATGATCGGGATCGGGCACTTACGCCCCAGGGCATTGATCGTCAGCGCCGCCACCGGGGCGGGCGCGGGCACCACGGCCCGTTCGGCCTCCAGAACAGGGACGGTACCGGGACCCGGCTGGTCCGTATGGTCGGCTCCGCGACCGAACAGATTCCTGCGACGCCCGCTCATGCACACACCCTCACGTTCTCCATCATGCCCGCCTCCGGGCAGGGCACGCTCGCCCAGGGCAAAGTTCGGCCGCAAAGTTCACCCAAACACGTGGGGTCCTAGATGGCCCGCGGGAGGTGCGCGATACTGTTTGCACGACACGTTGTAGCAGAACCGAGGAAGGCCCTCGCCTTGACTACCGACACCGCCGAACAGGGTTCAGGACGGCCCCGCCGGACCCGCCGGGCACGCATCGCGCGCGCGACGGGCATGACGGGCGCTCTTACCGTCTTGGTCTTCGGCCTTTCCGGCTGCGCGAATGACTCGTTCACCCGGCTCGGTCTGCCTAATCCGATCACCGACCAGGGCAAGGTCGTCCTGTCGCTCTGGCAGGGTTCCTGGATCGCCGGCCTCGCCGTCGGCTTCCTGATCTGGGGGATGATCCTGTGGGCGGTGATCTTCCACCGCAA
>PMOU01000341.1:0-7272 GCA_003161205.1 Actinomycetota bacterium
GCCTGGGCCACGTCGCGGAGCAGCTTGCCGAGCGAGTCACCGCTCACGGCGGCCCGCTCCAAGATCGCCACCGGCGCGCTCTTGTGACTGAGGCCGACTACCAGCACGCTCACCTGTCCACCGCCTAGCCCTGGGCCGCGAGTTGCTGGCCCGTGGGCCTGCCTCGCCCGTTGACGGCATGCGGGCCGGCCCCGCGGACCTGCCCCTCACCAGGCCGGGAATCCGGCCTCGCCGCGGACCGGCGCTGGGCGTGGAAAGCGAGGATCTGCAGCTCGATCGACAAGTCCACCTTCCGCACGTCTACCCCTTCCGGCACGCTCAGCACGAGCGGAGCGAAGTTGAGGATGCTCGTGACGCCCGCCGCGACCAGCCGGTCACAGACGGCCTGCGCGGATGGGGCCGGAGCGGCGATCACGCCGATCGACACCTTGTGCCTGAGCACCACGGCCTCAAGCTCATCGACGTGGCGGACGGTCAGCCTCGCGATCCTGCTGCCCACGATAGCGGGGTCGGAATCCAGCATGGCCGAGATCGTGAAGCCCCGGGAGACGAATCCGCCGTAGTTGGCCAGGGCGCGGCCGAGGTTGCCCGCGCCGACGATGACCACCGGCCAGTCCTGCGTCAGCCCCAGCGTCCTGGACACCTGGTAGACGAGATAGTCGACGTCATACCCGACTCCCCTGATCCCGTAGGAGCCAAGGTGGGAGAGGTCCTTGCGCAGCTTGGCCGAGTTCACGCCCGCCGCGGCCGCGAGTTCCTCGCTGGCGACGGTNNCCGGCCTTGACCTGGCCGTTAGACCCAGACGGCATAGCGTTACTGTGCACGGCAGCGCTCCTGCGGTTGGGCTCCTGGTGGTTCGGAAACAAGGCGGCGGTAGGAACCCGCGTCAGCCGACGTCTTCCTTAAGGTACGCCTTTGTGCATCTATTCACAAAGTCGGCGACCGGAGCGCGGCCCGCAGCCGGGCCTCGCTCACTCGCCAGAAATCGATCTGCACTCCGTCAACGAACGTCACCGGGATTTTGTCCCAGTAGTCCCGCATGGCCTCAGGGGAGTCGTTGATGTCGCGTTCCTCCCAGCCGACACCAAGCTCGGCGGCGACCCGCTCGATCACGGCCCGCGCATCGTCGCACAGGTGGCAGCCCGGCTTGGCGACCAGCATGATCCGGCTGCGGCCGCCCGCGGCCGGTGGCGCCGCGTGACGGACGGTCTCCTGCGGCGATGCCGCGTCACCGGGGTGCACGCTAGCCACCGCCGTAGCGCCGGGCGGCCGGCGGCACCCGCGTTCCTGGCGGCGCAGACGGCGGGGCCGGAGCGGGGGACCGAGGCGAGGGCGGGGGCGGGAGCGGCGGACCGGCGGCCTGGGAGTTCGGGAGCGGAGCGACTTTCGCGTATTTGAGCCTTAGCTCGATGACGTTGGTCGCGAGCACACACGACCTGCGGTCCGTCACGAAACGTTGCATATATGGCTGGCTCTCATGGGTGTCGAATGCGTCGCGATCCCGGTAAATCTCATAGAAGATCCGCTGCATTGGCGCGTTCGGCACAAGATGAATGACGTACACCACAGTACCGGGCTCCCTGGTCCTGACCTCCTCCGCCGTTTCCTCAGCAAGCCGGTCGAAATCGACGACTCGGTCCTCAAGGAGGGTGAAAATCAAGATCCGCCCATACGGCTTCGCGACGGCGGCCGCTGGCGCTTCCGCCGCCTTCGGGTGATGGCCGAATTCAGGATCCGCTCCGGCCATCGCCGCGGCCTCAGGACCGGGAGACTGACCAGGCGGCATGCCCTGCGGCCGGCCGCCCACCGGAACCATTCCGGTCCCGGACCCGCGAAACCGCTCGGGCCGCTCTGGCCGGTCCGGCCGCNNCGCTCGGGCCGGTCTAGCCGCTCGGGCCGGTCTGGTGCTCGCGGTGGCGTCCAGCCGTTAGCGCGCCTGACCGGGCCAGCGCCAGTGACGGGCCGAGCCGGACCCTGCGGTCCGGACCTGCGGGCCGGACCCGCGGGACCGCTGGGCCGCTGTGCTGGCCGGGGAGGCCGGGATCCGGGCTGGCCGTAACCCGCGTACTGGCCGCCGAGACCGCCGACGGCTCGGTCTGCGTAGTCCGCGCCGGATTCCGTCGCGGGCTGGCGGCCGCGGCTCGGTGTGGCGGCGATCCTGGTCGCGCCGAACCATACGAGCGCCGCCGCCAGCAGGCTGACCAGCGGATACGCGGATCGGTCCGGCCAGGTCACACGCAGTCCCACGGTCAGGACCACGGCCAGCCCGACCGAGGCGATCCCCGTCAGCGCCGACCGCCACCGCGGATCCTTCCTGGCTTGCGCCGCGGCCATGGCCGCGGCCGCCACCGCCGTGATGATCGCGACCGCCTGCACCGCGTTCAGCGCATAGAGCGCCACCGGCTGAAAGTGCACGCTGCCGGATGGCCAGGACCGGGTGAAGGAATGCGTGGTGAGCGGGTCGGTGGCCAGGATGACCGCCGCCACGACGGTCAGCGCGCCGGACATCAGCCGCGTCCCGAACCTGATGACCTCGCTCCCGGCGACCCGCTCGACCAGGCCCCAGGCCAGCCACAACGGCGCGAGCAGCAGGGCGGGCAGCTGTACCGCCCGGAACGTCACCGGGCTGAAACCCCGGGCGAAGCCCACGCTCTGCGCCGCGAGCGCCACCGTCAGCCCGAGCGCCGCCGCCGTCCACAGGATGAAATCGATGCGCGGCTGACGAAAGCACCGCCCGGCGAGCATGCCGGTAGCCACGGCCGCGACCAGCACGCCCGCGAACCCGATCAAGGCAGGAAGAGACATCAGCCCCTATGGTGCATGATGCCGAGCCGGGCCGGGACCGAGTCGTTACTTCTTGTTCCTGCGCTGGATACGGGTCTTCTTGAGCAGCTTGCGGTGCTTCTTCTTGGCCATGCGCTTGCGGCGCTTCTTGATGACAGACCCCATGAACTAACCCTTCCTCGGCACTGCGGATGACGGGCACGCCAACGCGCTCGCCCGGCAAGGGCGGCTGGACACACACCCAACGTTAGAGGTTACCCCCGATACGGCGTGCTAAGTCGGCCGATCACGGACGCAGCGCCTGGTCTGGCGAGCGCAGGGACCGCGAGCGGGCGCGCCGGGAGCGTCACCCCGCAGGCGCCGGGGTCGCGCGGCTGCCACCGCTACCGCACGCCCCACAGGCCACCGGACCCCTGCGGCACAGGGATACCGGCCTGGTCGAGCCGTCCAGACCCAGGACTAGCTCAACCGGTGCCGACGAAGGCGGCCTTCAGGTACTGATTAACAGCCGCCTCGGGCACCCGGAAGGAACGACCAACGCGAATCGCCTCCAGTTCGCCGGAGTGCACCAAGCGATACACGGTCATCTTTGACACGCGCATGATCAAGGCCACTTCGGCAACGGTGAGAAATCTTACGTCGCTTAGGGGGGTTTCACTTGCCATCGAGTTGCCTCTTCCGTACGAAGCCGAGCACTTGACGGGATTCGGCGCACCAGTCACGTACGTCTCCAGAGTAAGTCCCGCACGGAAAAGAGCAACCCCGCGCATAGCCTCATTGTTGTTACTGTTTGGCCGCAAACATCGGGCTTCCGGCGGCGAAATCGCCGTGGCCGGGCGCTGAGCTGCACCTTTCAGGTAATCGTCTTTCCGCTGTGATCAACCGCCGCATGCGGCATTCGCCAAAAAGAGAGCCGGCGGCGCTAGGTCACTCCGGCAATTGGATCTCGGTCAGCGCGACAGCCCGTGCCGGGTAAATGCGGCACGGCAGGTGTTCATGGCCGCGGCATCGGCAAGATCAGCAGGATCGGCTCCCGCGCCGAGCCGTAATACGGGTCATACCGGTCACTCGCTTATTCCGGATCGGCACCGAGCTCCCGGCCCCGGTCACGGGCGGCCTCGATGGCCGCCAGGAACGCNNGCCTCGCGCAAGATCACTGGATGCTCGCCTGATTCGCGCAGCATGGTGGCCGCGCCGTAGACCGCCTGGGTGACCATCTCCAGGGCGGCCCCGCGCGCCATACCGAGCAGGATGCCCGCGTCCACCATGGACTCGACCAGGTAATACACGTACGCCGGGCCGCTCCCGGACAGCGCGGTCGCCGCGTCCTGCTGTGACTCAGGTATCCGGAGCACCTTCCCGACCGGGCGGAACAGTTCCTCGGCGAGCCGCAAGTGCTCCTCGCCCGCGTGGGCCCCGGCCGAGATCACGCTCATCGCCTCATCGACCAGGACCGGCGTGTTCGACATCACCCGCACGACCGGCACGTCACCGGTCAGCCGCCGCCCGATGAACCTGGTGGTGATCCCGGCCGCGACCGAGATCAGCAGCATCTCCGGCGACAGGACCGGGGCTATCTCATCCAGCAGCCTGGCCATGTCCTGCGGCTTGACCGCCAGCACCAGGGTGTCGGCCGTCTTCGCGGCCGACAGGGCGTCCGTGACCTGCACCCCGTAGCGCGCCTGCAGTTCGGCCCCCCGGTCCTCGCGCCGGACCGCGGCGACCACCTCCGACGGGGGCCTGCCCGCGCGCAGCAGCCCGGACAGGAGCGCCTCGCCCATCTTCCCGGTGCCCAGGATCGCGATCATCATCGAGTCCTACCCATCCGAACGCAGCGACCGCAGGAAGAACGCGAGGTTGGCCGGCCGTTCCGCGAGCCTGCGCACCAGGTAGGCGTACCAGTCGCCGCCGTACGGGACGTACACCCGCATGCGCGCGCCGGTATCGGCCAGCCGCTGCTGCTCAGCCGGCCGGATGCCGTAGAGCATCTGGTACTCGAAGCTGTCCGGGGCGCGCCCGGTCAGCAGGGCCAGCGACCCGGCGATCTCGATGAGCCGCGGGTCATGGGTGGCCAGCATCGGATAGCCCGGCCCGTTCATCAGGATCCGCAGGCAGCGCGCGTAGGAGGCGTCGACGTCCCGGCGGGCGGTGAAGGCCACGCTGTCCGGCTCGCGGTAGGCGCCCTTGCAGAGCCTGACCCTGACGCCGTTTCCCGCCAGCGCGCGGCAGTCGGCCTCGCTGCGCCGCAGGCAGGCCTGGATGACGCAGCCGAGATCGCTGTACTGCGCCCGCAGCTCGGCCGCGATCCGCAGGGTCGGCTCGATCGCGGCGAACTCCTCGGCGTCGAGCGTCACGGTCGTGCCTGCCTCCTGCGCGGCCGCGCAGATCCTGGCGATGTTCTCCTGCGCCATCGGCGTGCCGAGGAACAGCCCCACCGCGGTCGGCTTCACCGAGACCTCGGCGGCGCCGCGATGAGTCAGCCCCTCCGCGCCGAGCTTGCCGAGCAGCTCGATGTACTCATCGGTGACGGCCGCGGCCTGCGCCGGGTCGGTGGTGGCCTCGCCCAGGTAATCCAGGCTGACGAGCAGGCCCGCCGCCCGCAGGGCCCGGGTCACCCGGACCGCGTCCTGCTCGGTTTCGCCCGCCACGTAGTCCTCGACGATGGCCCGCGTCCGCGGCGCGGTCGTGATGAGCTCGCGCAACCGAGGACTGGCTGACGCGGCGAGCAGAACCCTGCGCAGCACGCTGGCTGACCTCCCGTTCGGTGAAGATCTTAAATTACCTGGCGGCGGCGCAAGGTTACCTGCACGTTGGCGCCGGCGTCCGGCGACACGATGACCTCCTGCGCCGCGGCCACGCCCCCGGCGAGCAGCGTCGCGTCCACCGGCACGTTGCGCTTGACCAGGGCCAGCCCGATCGGGCCGAGCTCGTAGTGCCGCGCCGCCGATCCGGTGAAGCCGACCGTGGCGCCCCGTGCATCACCGGGTGCATCACCAGGTTCGGCACCGGCGAGCTCGATCGGGTCGCCGTGCTCGGGCAGCCGGTCCACGCTGCCGTCCAGGTGCAGGAAGACCAGTCGCCGCGGCGGGTGGCCGAGGTTGTGTACCCGGGCCACCGTCTCCTGGCCCCGGTAGCACCCCTTGTTCAGGTGCACGGCGGTCTCGATCCAGCCGACCTCATGCGGAATGGTCCGGTGATCGGTATCGAGGCCGAACCTGGGCACGTGCGCCGCGATCCGGAGCGCCTCGAACGCCCACATGCCCGCGGGCACGGCCCCGCGCCGCATCAGCTCCCCGGCCGCGTCAGGCAGCCGGTCCCGCGCCACGATCAGATCAATAATGCCGAACGAGCCTGGCTCAACCCGGGCCAGCACTGCGTCAAGCCCCGCGGTGATTTCCGCCCCGGCCGGGCCCATCACGGTCAGCACCGCGCTTTCCCGGGTGAGGTCCGCCACGTCGACCCGCAGCATGAACTTCATCGACTCCAGGAACGCGGCTAGCGCCGCCGCGGTGCCCGGCTCCACGTGCACCCACACCGAGGTGCCGTCGTCGCTCAGCGCGAGATGGTGTTCCACGTGGCCGGTCGGGCTGAGGATGAGGGCCTGGGCGCTCCCGCCCGCCGTCAGCCCGTCCAGGTGCTGCGTGGTCAGGCTGTGCAGCCAGCTCAGCCGGTCCGGACCGGTGATCTTCAGCACGCCGCGGTTCGACCGGTCCACCACCCCGGCGGCCGCGCTTCCGGCGCCGTCGAGCGCACGCTGCTCGCGGACCGGGTCGCCGTAGTGCGCGGCGACACCTTCGTCCGGCCAGCCGGCCTGCACGGCCCCCGGTAGTGTCAGCAACGCGCTGTGTCCCTCGCTCAGTTCGCTCATCACGCCACTGTCAGCCATCGGCGGACGCCCGGCATTCCGCGCAGCGCCCGAAGACGGTGAGATGGCCTACGTCGGTCTCGAAGCCGTGACGCTCGTCGAGGGCCGTGATCAGCGGGCGGATCGCATCCGGGCCGATCTGGGTGACCCGGCCGCAGTCGCGGCAGACCAGGTGAACGTGGTCGGCGTCGGTGGCCAGGTGATAGGTGGGCGCGCCGTGATGCAGATGGGTGTGAGTGACCATGCCGATCTGCTCGAGCAGTTCAAGGGTGCGGTAAATGGTGGAGATGTTGACCCCGCGTGCGGTCTGCTGGACCTGGGTGCCGATTTCCTCCGGGGTCGCGTGGTCGAGCAGCGCAACCGCCTCCAGGACGAGCTGCCGCTGCGGCGTTACCCGGTAGCCACGGGCCCGCAGCTGCTCATCCCAGCCGCGGGCGGGCAGGCTCGGGGACGGTGCGTCGGCGTCCATGGCCTCATAGTAGATCCGCTGGTGTGATCCGGCGCACGGCAAAATGCTCTTGCCTGTGCGCCGTCTTCGCGGCTAACGTTCCAGGTACGCGGGAAAGGAGGTGGTCCAACAGCATGCATAGACAACGGACTCGTGAGGTGGCTGTCAGCTAGCC
>PMOU01000341.1:7317-10607 GCA_003161205.1 Actinomycetota bacterium
GACAGGTGCGGCTGTAGCCGCTGGCCCATCGCGGCCATGTCGTAGGCGTAGGCGAGATCCCCAGGGGTGACTGCCGCGGGCCCGGTGAGCCCGTAGAGCCGGTGCCCCGCGGTCACCTCCTTGGCGGTGGCGGTCCTGGCGACCACATCGGTGGCCATCTCGATGCGGGTGCCCGTTATCTCGCCCAGGTANNTCCTCGTCCAGCCGCCAGGTCCTGCTGGCATAGATGAGGAACGGCTTGCCGTTGTGGCTGAAGCTGATCTCCTGGCCGAACCTGAACGACTCGATGGTCGGGTACCCGCCGATCCCGGCGCCCTCCCAGCGCCCGAGCAGGAACCCGAGCGGCGCAAGGTCGGGGTGGACCGGTACGTCGCTCGTCATAGGCCTTCCTGTCGCTGCCCAACATGAACCTGCCCAACATGGACCTGCCCGACATGAACCTGCCCAGCATGGACCTGCCCGGCCCGTTCTAGCCCGGCGTCCGGGCCGCGGCGGGTCCCGGCCAGGCTCACCCGTACGACGGCGTACAGGCACGCGGCGGCGGCCACGGCGAACACGCCCATCAAGATCGCAGCGCTCAGCATGCCATGCATAGCCCGCAGTGTACGGGCGAAGCCTGGCCCCTCGCCCGCGGCGCGCCGGAGTCCAGGCGGCGCCGGATCCCGGCCGGGCGCGGCGGGCTAGAGTTCTGCCATGTCCGAGCGTTCTCTCGTCATCAAGGTCACGGCAGGCAAAGACGATCCCGAGCGCTGCAATCAGGCCTTCACCGTCGCCGCGACCGCGGTCGCGAGCGGCGTTCCCGTCTCCCTGTGGCTCACGGGAGAGTCGGCCTGGTTCGGTCTGCCCGGCCGCGCGGAGGACTTCTCGCTGCCGCACGCCGCGCCGCTCGCCGACCTGCTCGCGGGGGTACTGGCCGCGGGTTCGGTGACGGTCTGCACGCAGTGCGCCGCGCGACGGGACATCACACCAGAAGACCTGATCGACGGCATCAGGATTGCCGGCGCGGCCACGTTCGTCGCCGAGGTCGTCGCCGAAGGCGCCCAGGCCCTCGTCTACTAGCCTCGATCTTTTCAGGCTTGTGAGACGCTGGCTGCCGGGATGATCCCCAGCGAAAGCCTGGGCTAACGATCCCCGGAACGGAGCAAGCTGGCGGGCAGAATAACGGGGTGGCTGACAACATTGCGGTGCGTCGACTTGACCTTGGCTACTTCATCCGGCCTGCATCGGAGACGAGCACCTCGCAACCGCGGGTGGAGCCCGTGCTCGCCTATTTGGTTCAGCGCGACGAAGGACTGAACATTTTCGACACTGGCATCGGTGCGGCCGACCCCGAGACCGAGGCTCACTACCGGCCTCAGCGCAGGGCGCTTGAGGGCGCCCTCGCGAGTGCAGGGGTTACCCTCGGCGATGTCTCCCTGGTCGTGAACTGCCACCTCCACTTCGACCACTGCGGAGGTAACCCCCTGCTGGGCAGCAAACCAATCCTGGTGCAGTCCGCGGAACTGGCCGCCGCCCGCCAGGGCGGCTACACCATCGACGAACTGGTGGACTTCCCTGGTGCGACCTACGAGGAGATCACTGGCGAAGCCGAGGCCTGGCCCGGAGTCTGGATCATCCCGACTCCCGGCCATACCGATGGGCACCAGTCGCTGGTGGTCCGGCACAGCGATGGCACCGTGATCCTGGCCGGCCAGGCACACGACTTTGCATCACAGTTCGCCTCGGATCACCTGGCTCGCCACGCAACCCTCGAGGGCCTGGAACAGCCGCTTCCCACCTACCCGCGGTGGCTGGAGCGGATGAGCGACTTCGACCCGCGACGAGTGCTCTTCGCACACGACTGCTCAGTCTGGGAACCATCTCGCCCGAGGGGCTGAGATCGGATCGGTTGCTTGGTGAGCACCGCCTGCGGGCGGGGGTGGTGTAATGGCGTCCATGACGGTGACCGTCCGGGATCAAGCTCTGGGCGAGCTGCGCTGGATTGTGCTGCGCGGGCCAGCTGATGAGGCGTTCCTGGCTCTCGGCAGGCATATGAGCGCTGAGATCTCCGCTTTCATCGACAGGTCGGTCATGATGCCCGCGCTGCGTCGGCATGCAGCTGCGGAGCCTGGCCGTCAGCGGCTGGCCACGGTGCAGGCTGCGTGCCCGCAGGCGTGGCAGGAACTGGCCGCCCTGGCCGCGGGCGCGCAAGTAAGCCTGGGTGATCTGGCGATGGTGAACTTCCGCGGTGTGTCTCCCCGGCAACGCCATCACCGTGACCAGTGACGGGATGGTCTGGACCATGGACAGCCAGATCGTCACGACGCCGGGTCCGGGCCCTGGGCGCTGCTTCATCGCGCGCGAGGTTCAGCGGCGTCCTATCGTCGCCAACCTGACGTCCCGCGAGACGGTCATCCTCTTGCGCGGAGCCAGCCGGTAGCTATCCCCCTCACCGACCTGGCCGCAGGGATCGCCGAACGGCAATGGGTTCTCCCGTAGGGATCAAAGCCCCGCAATTAACCCCGCGAAAGCCCAGGGCTAGTGGCGCGGCAGTGTGACCGGCCAGGATCAGGCCTCGCGTCCGTCCCCGTCCACGCCGTCCTGCACTCCGACAGCAAAGTTACCGCCCGAAACCGGCGTGTCTGGCCCGGTATCTTCCCGGAAATGTCGCTACCCGCTGATATAATCGAACAAGAAGATGAAAAAGATCGTCAGCCATTCAAGATCATCAGCCCAGTAGTCCCCCGTGCCCCGGGCAGGAGGTGAATACCAGATGAGCGCCGCCCCCGCTACCCCCGCCATCACCAGCGCCACCCAGGCGCTGGACCTGCTCGACAGCGCCCTGGCCTACCTGTCCGCCGCCGACCCGACCCAGCGGCCCGCCGTCATCCAGGCCCAGTGCCTGACCGCCCTGGAACGCGCCGACGCCCGGGCCACCGCCGCCCGCGCGTCGGTCCTGGCCGCGTTCACCGCCGGGCAGGGCCATCACCAGGACGGCGACTACAGTCCCCGGTCCTGGCTGATCCACCGCACCGGCGTCACCAAGGCCGCCGCGGCCGGGCACACCGGCTGGGCCCGCCGGACCCGGACCCACCCCCGCATCCTGGCCGCGCTGGCCACCGGGGACATCACCGAGTCCTACGCCCGCACCATCTGCCTGTGGACCGACCGGCTGCCCGAGGACTGCCGGGACAACGCCGACGCGATCCTGGCCGCCGCGGCGGCGGGCGGGCTGGGCCTGCGGGACCTGGCCGAGCTGGCTGCCGAGATGGACGCCCAGTCCCGCCCGCCGGATGAGGACGGGCCGCGGT
>PMOU01000524.1:0-5119 GCA_003161205.1 Actinomycetota bacterium
CGGCCGACGTTCCCGCGGGCGCCTGCGAGGAGGCCAGGTGCGGGACGGAGACGCCCTGGAGGAGCACGACGGCCAGGGCGACGGCGAGGGCGCCGAACGCGCCGGCCACGCCGAGCCGGATGACGCGGCGCCGCCAGGTACTCGCGCCGCGGCCACCTGCGGTCCCGGGCGCGCGGATCGCCGGCGGTGTGGCCACACCGGCGGCGGCCTGCCGCAGGTGGTACCGCGTTTCGAGCTCGGCCCGGTGGCCTGACGACGCGCCGGCGGCCCGGGCCTGCCAGTGCCCCGCGGCCTGGCGGTGAGCGGCCACGACCTGAGCACCGGCGTCGGCCTCGGCCAGGCGACGGTGCAGCGCATCAGCGGTCCAGCGGTGGACCGACACCTCATGGCCCGCGCCAATGGTGAGCAAGCCCGTGCTCTCGCATTCAGCGATCGGCCCGGGCCGGGCCGCCAGGGCCTCGGGCGCGACGGGCAGGCGGAAGACCGAAGCGCGCACGAGCAGCGCCTTGGCCCCGGAGCTCAGGTGGTCAAACAGCTCGCCGACCAGCTGATCGCCCGCGGCGCAGGCAATCAGCTCAGCGGTCGCCGCGGGCAACTCGGTGGGTTCGGGTGCGGGCAGCGGCCGGCCTGTCCTGGCCTGGATCAGCCTCTCGATCCGGCCAGCCACCTCGCGGTAAGGCTCGCCCCGGGTCAGCAGCGCGTCCAGGCACGTGATGGCCAGCGGATGGCCGGCCGTCAGCCGCCACACCTGGTCACGCTCGGCCTCGGCCAGCTGCCCGACTGCGCGCAGCGCGGTGGTCAGCTCGTCGGCGCCCGACCGCGTCAGCGGTCCGAGCTGGCGGAACACGAGCCTGTCCATCGCCGGCCGCGGGACGACCGGTAGTGCGACGTCCTGAGCCGCACCGGAGGCCAGGGCCGTGCTGAAGGCCAGGGCCGCGCTGAAGGCCTGGGCGTCGCTCCGGGCCAGTGCTTCGCTTGCGGGCTGGGCTGCGTAGGCTGGTTGGGTTGTGCTGATGAGTTGACCGGTGTTTGCGGGCCGGGCCACGCCTGCCGGTTGGGCCGCGCCCGGTGCGGCCAGCGTGAACGGGTGGCGGCACGTGATCAGCAGCTTGCCAGTCCATGTCGCCAGGAGCGCGGCCAGGGCCCGGTCACGGACGGTCCACTGGCCCGACTCCTGCGACAAGTTGTCGTCAAAGTTGTCGAAGATGATGAAGTCCGCGTCGGCTGGTGCCGCGGCGAACCTGGCGGCGGATACTTCCCCGTCGAAAACTGCCACGACCCGGCCCGCCCTGATCTGGCTGAGCCGGGTCGCGATCTGGCTCGCCAGGGTCGACTTGCCGATGCCGCCCATGCCGTACACCACCAGCGCGGAGGCGCTGGGACCGCTCAGGTCGGCAGACCAGCGCCGGCCCTCGGCGGAGCGGATCGACAGCGAAGGGCGCAGGCTCGGCCTGCCGTCAGAACTCCGGGAATGCCGGGCCGAGTGGCGCGCCGTGTGCCGCACCCGAACTTGCCGGCCCGTTGCGATTATCGTGATCTCAGAGTCTGCTGTTTCGGCCGAGTCCCGATTACTCGCCGGGTCTAGATTCGGGGGCTGGCCTGGATCGCTGTCTTGGTCCGGAATCCTAGATTGGTCCGGAATCCTGGGTTGGCCTGCGTTTCCGGCCGACGGCTCCTGGCGCGGCGGGACATCCCGCGTTATGGCATTGCGCTCTTGCGGAGAACGCATTAATTTCCGCACTCGTACACCCCTCCCCCACACCGCGGCAGACGGGCAGGCCGCTTATCTATAGTTATATAGCACGCTGAGCGATGCATCAGATGCTTTGAGTAATTAACTGCGGGCATGCCGACCGGACAAGTAGTACCAAACATGGACTTTGGCGACTAATTCATCTTGATATTGCGCACCATAATCTGCGCACATCCGTTTTTACTATGCCAATTAAGGCACTACGCCACAGACGACGCTTCCCGCCTATAACGGCTTTATCACAGGATGTTGCGAGGCGGGACCCCTGGTGTCCTGGACAAGATCGCCGAGACCGCTGACTGGCGGGCGGGGAGATCGAGGGCCATCCGGGTGAATTCGGCCGCGACGACGTGCCATAGATGGGCCCGGCGCAGCATCGGGTGATCGCCATCCCGAATCTCGATAGCGGTCACCGCCGCCACGGAGCGGGCACGTTCCGCATACGTCCAGGTGTCCTGCGGGCGGGTAATTCCGTCGGCGTTCCCGTGCGCGAGCAGGATCCGCCGGCCGGCCAGCTGGCTGACCGGCTCCCCGGGGGGCACCCAGGGCGCCAGGCCCGCGACCGCCGCCACGGCGGAATGCCCCGCGGCGCGCAAGGCCGCGCGCGCGCCCATCGAATGCCCGACCAGAACGACCGGGACCGGGCCGAACCGGCGGCCGATGTCATCCAGGATGCGGTTCAAATCGTGTACCGGCGAAGCCTGCTCGCCGTTCCAGCCCCGCAGCTCGAAGCGCGGCCGCAAGACCACGGCCCCGCTGCCCTGCAGCGCGTGCTGGATAGCCCGGGCGACCGGGAGCATGCGCAGCACGGCGGGCTGGACGGGCGTGGTGCGCTCCGAACTGACCGATCGGCCGCCGTGCGCCACGACGACGACTCCCGTGACGTCCGCGGTTGAGCCCGGGCCGGTCGCGCGAGATACGGTCTCGCCTGTCGCCACAATCCCTCCCGCCTGCCCGGCCGGTAGCCGGCCTGGCCAGGTTAACAGCCCAGTTGATCAGGGCGGGGACCGCCTCTCGTTCCCGTCCGGATGACCTCGAAACCATTCCGGTACCCGAACAAAGTGAGCTGTGAGAATCGTCTCTTCCCATCTGATCGTACGTGTGTTCTAATTACCCCATGGGTCGATTCGGTGCGGCAGGAGCGCGGGCGGACGGTGCGGGTGCGAAGGAAGCGGACCCGGCATCGTGCGCTCACCGGAGCGCCGGCCGGCCCCGGGCACTGGCGCCGCCCTGTCGGGGCATGCCGGGGCTCGGCCAGGGGTACGCGCTCGCACGTAAGTAGCTATATCCCCGGCGCGTTTCGCGCCGGTCATCAGTCCGGAGTTCAGGCCACAGTTGGAGGTGAATGCGGTGAATCAGGATTTCGAAAGTTTTAACGATGAAGACGACGAGTGGCTCTCCGAACTAGAAACTAGGGCCATAGACCTCGAGAAGGAGCTCTTCGACTGGCGCGAGTCGCGCGCACGCGAGATGGCGGAGTCGGTCTATCGCCGGGAGGCGGCGCCCGGCCAGACCACGGCCGCATTCCGGAACAGCGAGGACAGCGCGAAGGACCAGCGTGCCCGCAGCGTGGAAGCAGGCGCCCAGCCGACCGCGAAAGCCGTCAAGGCACCCGCCCGGCGCGTTCCGGGTCCGCGCCTGCATCCGGCTGAGGATCGCACCAGGGCCCTCATCGACCACGGACGGCGCAATGTCGATCGTCCGCGAATTTCGCGGGGCCGCAAGATCACCATCGTGACGGCCGCGATGGTGGTCATCGTGACGGTCCTGGTGATCGTGGTCTTCAGCAAAGGCGCCTCATGGCCGCCCAGCGTCGCCACGGTGCAGAGTGAGATCACGACAGCCTGCCAGAATCCCAATGTGGCGTCGGAGCCAGGACAGGTGAATTTCGCCTGCGGAAAGACGACGAGCCAGATTCTCTGGATTTTCGCCCTGATGACAAGCGACGACAAGCCTGGCTACACAGACGCCAAGACCGGGCGGGAGGGCCTAGAGCCCATAACGGCCACCCAGGGTGGCGAGGTGGCCTGGTCGTTGGACCTGCATGACCCCTACAACCCGCTTAACCCGGTGGACAGTCTCCAAGTCGCGGCGCGGGCGATCAACAACATCATCGGCGGGGCGACGCTCACCAACGCCAAGGGCAATCCCGAGGTCCAGCCGGGCCTGGAGAGCAGCCCGGCGAACTGCGAACGGTACACGGGATCCTCGGCTGTCATCTCGCGCGCGGGATTCCCTGACCTGTGTGCCGAGCCGGTGACCAGTACCTCCGGCCAGGCGGCACTGGTCGCCGACGTCTATAAGGACTGGGTGGTCGGAGCGACCGCCACCGCCGCCAGCAATGTCAGCGCGCTGTACGAGAACGCCAATAACCCCGGTAATCCGCAGGTCCAGGCCATCCTGCAGATGCTCCCTGGGGCCAGCTAACGGTACCGAGATACCCACCTAGGCACGTCGTGTCCGCCGACACACCCCACACGCACCCGCGGAAGAAGGTGACTCTATGCATTCCGTCAGGAAACCAACGTGGCAGCAGGCGACCGCGCTTGTGAGCCTCAGTACGTGCGGCGCGATGACTGGACTCTCCTTCACCCACGGAACGGTGGCCGAGATGACGTCGCCGACGAGCATTCCCGCTCACTTGCTCGCGTTCAAGCAGCCGGCCCGAACGTCGTCAGCGGCCCGGCCGGTTACCGCCGCAGCGCCGGCATCGGCATCTTCGGCGGCGGGCGACAGCACGCTGCGGTCGGCCATTGTCAACGTCGCGAATTACTACCTCCGGATGGCACAGAGCAAGACGCCCGCCGAGATGGAGGCGCTCATCTGGCAGCGCGACAGCATCGATGGCGTCGATCATGGCGAATCCTGCGCTGCTTTCGCCAGCCTCACCCTCGAGCTCGGGGCGCAGGCGGCCGGCCAGGACAGCTGGGTGACCGGGGGCGGCTCCTACCCGTGGCCGCTACATTCCTGGGCCGACGTCCGGGTGGACCCGAATCCGTCCTCCCCCAACGTCATCTCCGTGCTTCAGGACGCAGAGAATAATCATCGCTGGCATCCGCTGGGCGACGGCTACCAGCCGCAGCCTGGCGACTGGGTGCTGTTTAACGGCCACGTCGAGGTGGTCACGAAGTACGCCCATGGAACGCTGGACACGATTGGCGGCGATTCGCTGCCTAACTTCTCGGTCAATGCCCACCAGTACAGCGGTTCGCTGGCCACCGACGGCGTCGTCGGCTTCATTAATAACGGCGACGTGGTGAGCGCCGATAGCACCGCCAGCCAGTCGGCCAGTACCGACAGCCAGCTGGCGGGAGGCACGGCCAACGTGCCCGGTTCGCAGGCCTCCCCGGCGCAAGGCGTCGCGAC
>PMOU01000524.1:5193-5588 GCA_003161205.1 Actinomycetota bacterium
AGCACCGCCGTGCAGCAGGCCTTTATCAGGGAGGTCGCGCCGGGAGCCGTGGCCGCGCAACGCCGGTACGGCATCCCCGCCGCGGTGACCATTGCCCAGGCCATCGAGGAATCCGGCTGGGGTCAGAGCACGCTCGCGGTCCGCGACCATAATCTGTTCGGCATCAAGGGCACGGGCCCGGCTGGCGCCGATGTGCAACCGACACAGGAGTACGAGAACGGGCGCTCTGTGACCCTGACGGCGGCGTTCAAGGTCTACCACAACATCGCCGAGAGCATCGCCGACCACAGCCAGCTGCTCGCCACCGGTCCGAGCTACCAGCAGGCCATGGCCGACCAGCAGGTCCCAGATGCGTTCGCCACCGACCTGACCGGGGTTTATGCGACCAATCCCGA
>PMOU01000524.1:5641-10368 GCA_003161205.1 Actinomycetota bacterium
CGGCCGGCCAAGGCGGTTCGGCCATCCCGGACGGCGCGCCGAGCGAGGGCGGGACGGTAAGCCAGGGCAGCGGCAGCGGCAGCGGCCAGAGCGTGACCGCCGGTGGCAGCGCGGGGACGGCCGGCGGCAGTGCCGGGACCGGTAGTGGCGGCGGGGGGACGCCGGGGCAGGGCGGCGCGACCATCCCCGGAGTGCTCGATGCTTATTTCGCGGCACCGGCCACGACGACGGCGACCGCCGACGGGCCGGCTCAAGGGGGAACTCAGCGGGTCCGCCGGCCGGCGCCGCGGATCGCGCCTCGTCGGGCTCGCGTCAGCCCTCAGCGGTACGTGCCGCAGATGCCGCGAGCGGTGACGACCGCGTTCCTCACCACGGCCAAGGCACCGGTCACACGCGCCGAACCTCTCTACAAGGACGTCGCCGCCCGCAGTGGCATTCGCTGGCAGCTGCTGGCGGCATGCGACTGGATGCAGTGCAAGGCGCAGCCGCGCTACTCGCCGGTCCACGGGGAGAAGCTCGGCGCGGCCAATGCGGACGGCACGGTCTACCGGACGAAGTCCGAGGCGCTGACCCAGTGTGCCAACGAGTTGGTAGAGCTGGCGATGGCGGTTTACTGGATCGACATCACGGCCCGCCGGGCTCTTTCCGTTCGTAACCTGGCGAACGTCTTCGCGGCGTTCCGGTGGGGCGGCCTGCTCAAGCTGCACGACATATCCGCCATGGAATTCCCCTATTCGGTCGAAGGCCTGACGGCGCAGAACGTAAAGATGCGCTGGCCCGACATCAGGGAGCGGAACGCGCCGGACAAGCCCGGCTCGCGGTTTCATCTGCCATTCGGGGCCGTGCCGGTCGTGCTGAGCCTGGATTACCCGGCGGTAGACGAGTTATCCACGGCAACCAGATAAGGGAAATCCATCATGGTCCGAATCTTCATTTTTCTGCTCGGAATGCTGACCACGAGCCGGTCCGGGGGCCCGAGGTCGTCCTCCTTCCGGGCGGAGCCGTCCGCGGTCACGCGCGAGCTGCCGGTTCCGGTTCCGNNGGATCACTCGCGGTGGACGGCGCCGTCGGATACCGCTCAAGGTGAAGTGGGCGGCGGTCATACTCCTGATCGGCCTGATTTTCCGCAAGGCAGCCGCGTGGGCAGCCCTGCTGGCACTTTCCTCGGTGCTGCACATCGTGGGTGTCAACGTCCACCTGCCCCACGTCAAGCTTTCCTGGCCATGGCAGTCGATAAGCGCGGGCACCACTTCCAACATCGAGCTCGGCCCATGGGTGCTGCAGAAGATCGAGGGCATCTCACGGCCGGCCCTGGGAACGGAGAACTTCAACTTCACTTTTACCCATAAGGTCTCGAAGAGCATCGGGATCTGGCCATGCTGGTACTCGAGCACGTTCGAGGCGGTCGGGCACGCTTCCGCCACGGTGGATCTCAATCCCGGGCCGACCTGGTGGACGCCCTCTGCGGGTCACTATGACTTGCAGGTCCTGAGCCGCCCGGTGGCGGGTGAACCCGGTCGGGTCGCCGTGATGCTGGTCCTGCCGCAGCCGCAGCTTCCGCAGTCCGTGCACGATGTCACGATCGACAACACGCTCTCGCATCCGATCGACACGCAGCATAGCTGGACATATCCCGGGTTCGGCTGCGGCGGACTCATCCGGCCGCAGTTTGCCGAGTCGATCCTGTACTCCCAGGCGCAGAGCATCGCGTTCACCGAGGTGAAGACCAGCCCGCAGATTACGCGTCCGCTGATTAGCGCAGCCGAGACCGAAGCGGGGCAGATTGTCCGGGATAACTTCATCCAGCCCACGGTGAACGCGCTCGGGTACACGCTCGTCGATTTCGGTATCCGATGGTCGGGAACCGGGTGAGCGCGCGTCCTTGTCTGCTCGGCGGCGCGGCCTCGGTCAGCGGCCGTCGAACTTGTCGGGGTCGGGACCCGTGCGCTCGTTGCGGTTCAGCGCGCTGATCGCCTCGACATCCTCACCGGACAGCTCGAAGTCGAAAATGTCGATATTCTCCCTGATGCGCGCCGGGGTCACCGACTTGGGGAAGATGATGTCGCCGCGCTCGATGTGCCAGCGCAGCACGACCTGAGCGGGGGTCTTGCCGACCGCGCGGGCGATCGAGTCGATCGTCGGGTCGTCGAGGACGTTGCCCTGTCCCAGCGGTGACCAGGCCTCGATGGCGATCTGGTGCTCAGCGCAGAACCCGCGCAGCTCGTCCTGCGTCAGGTAGGGGTTGACCTCGATCTGGTTGACCGCTGGGGGGATGTCGCTTTCGGTGTGCAGCCGCCGCAGGTGACGCGGCTGGAAGTTAGAGACACCGATCGAGCGAGCGCGGCCTTCGCGGTAGAACTCCTCCAGGGTCTTCCAGGTCGACACGAAGTCGCCGTCATACCTGGTCGGCAGCGGCCAGTGGATCAGGAACAGGTCCAGGTAGTCGAACCCCAGGGCCTTCAGCGACTCATCAAAGGCCCGGCGGGCGTCATCGGGTTCGTGAGCGTCGTTGCCCAGCTTGCTGGTGACGAACACGTCGGCGCGGTCCAGGCCCGATTGGCTGATCGCCGCACCGACTTCCTTCTCGTTGCCGTACATCTCGGCGGTGTCGATGTGCCGGTAGCCGACCTCCAATGCGGTGCTCACCGCGGCCACGGTGTCCTCNNTGGCGGTCACGACGGGATCTCTCCTCCGGCTGTTTTCATTGCTGGCATGAACTTTCGTCAGGCTCCACTGCCCGTTCCTGGCCGACCTACACAAGATGCCGAACATCGGCCGTCTGCGGCGGACTCCGCCCGTGCTGACCGCCGCTGGGGCGGTGACGTGCTGGCACGTCACTGACCAGGCACGAGGGCGACGGCGGCGTTGAGCCCGTCGAGGGCCGAACTCTGCCGGGCGGCATCGGCTCGATCAAACGGCCCGGTCCAGCTCAGTCCGAATTCGTCGCTGGCGTTCCTGTTGTTTTCCCACAGGGAACGGGCGTTGCTGAGGATGAAGGCGCGATAGGCCGGCCGCCGGCTGTGCAGCCAGAAGCGGTAGAGATAGCGCACGAAGATCCCTTTGAACTGGACCTGGTCCCCGTCGCATCCGGTGGCGGCCTCGCAGGGTTCGGCGAGGATTCCCGGTATGGCCGCTGACGGCAGGCTGATCAGCTTGCTCAGCGTCGCGTCGGCGATGGACTCCCCCTGGTCCAGGTAGGCGTGATCGCCGGTGATCTCGAAGAGGGCGGCCAGNNAACCATTCCCATGTCCGCAGGGCCCACGTCAGATAGCTTGCGCCGCGGTCCGGCGTGCGCTGATGGAGCAGGGCCGCGAGCGCGAGGAACAGCTCGCTGGTGATCGCGTTTTTGTAGGTCTTCGCCTCGTTCCACCACAGGCCGCCCCCGAACGTGTCGTCCCAGCCAGCGACGTTCCGGGTGAAGATGACGCGGGCGGCGTCGAGATAGCGGCGGTCACGGGTCATGTCGTAGGCCGCGACCCAGGCCAGCGCCCACCAGGCATTGTCGTCGTAGTAGTCGTTGACGAAGTTCGCGTGCTGCCGGCGGGCGGCGGTGAAGGTCGTCTCGACCACGCCGGCATGGGTGCCGTCCCCGGTCAGCGTCGTGTACCCGATAACCGCGGTCAGCGCGTTCGCGGCGTTCCACCAGCCTGTGCTCTTCCACTGGCCCGTTGACGGGTCATACCAACGCTGCAGGGCGCTGATTCCGGCCGCCGCCCGGCCTCGGTAATCGGGGTCCGCCATGGGAGTCCTTTCGTGCCGGTGCCGGTTTCCGGGAGACTGAAACCATGATCGCGCACAGGGCGGCAGCGGGACATAATAGCCGCGTGATGCAGGAGCTGATCGCCCGGATGGCGGCCACGCTCGAGCCGCTGCAGGCGCAGGGGGATCAGCGGCAGTACTTCCACGCGACCTATCAGCGCACCACGATCGCGCTGGCCCGGGAACTCCAGCGCGGGGGCTTCATCGACGCCGGATGGGTCGAGCGGTGGGACATCGCGTTCGCTGACCTGTACCTGGATGCGCTGGAGACCTCGCTCGCAGGCCGGCCTCCGGCCCGCCCCTGGGACATCGCGTTCAGCGCGCCCGCCGGCCTGTCTCCGCTCCGGCACGTGCTGCTTGGCATGAATGCCCACATCAATTACGACCTGCCGCAGGCGCTGCTGGCCGTGATCACCGACGGGCAGTTCGATGACGCGGCCCTGCTGGCCCGACGGGAGGCCGATCACCGGGCGATCGACAACGTGCTGGCGTCCCGCGTCGCTGCCGAAGATGACGAGCTCACCCGGATCTCCGGGGCGGGCTCCCTGCTTGACCGGGTGCTCCGGCCCCTCAACCGCCTCGGCACTCAGCGCTTCCTGCGCGAGGCGCGCGAGAAGGTGTGGGCGAACACGATCGCCTTGAGCCGAGCCCGCAGGCAGGGTCCGGCGGCCTACGCCGGGCTGCTGGCTCAGCTTGAGGAACTCAGCGCGGCCAAGGTTGCGGCCCTGCAAGCACCCGGCCAGGTACTGCTGAAGCTGGCCGCCACCGGTTTCGGCGTCCGACTGCCTGGCCGGCGCGAGGTCACCGGGGGTCAAGCTCATTAGTCAGATCGGGTACCGGGTTGGTTCGGTGGTGTACTGGCGGCCGGACGGGGCGGTTCGGCGGAAGGTGCCCGGGGTGATTTGCTCGACTTTCCAGCGCGGGTGCTGTTTGAGGCGGTGGTCGTGCCGGCAGGTCGGTCCGCCGTT
>PMOU01000607.1 GCA_003161205.1 Actinomycetota bacterium
AACCTGAACGCGGTGTTCTGGGGAAGCCGCCGTGCGCTGCGGTACATGCTCGAGCGCGGCTGGGGACGGATCATCAACATCTCCTCGGTCGAAGGCAAGCAGGGCAACAAGCCCGCGGTCAGCCACTACATCACCAACAAGCACGCCATCAACGGCCTCACCAAGGCCGTGGCGACCGAGTACGGGACCAGGGGCATTACCTGCAACGCGATCTGCCCGGGCGCCATCGAGACCGACACGATGAGGGAGCTCGGACCGCAGGCGGCCGCCAGTGCGGGCATCACCTACCAGCAGTTCCTCGACAACTACGCGTCCGAGTCCGCCATCAAGCGGCTGAACACGGTCGAGGAAGTAGCCGCCATGGCCACCCTGCTGGCCAGCGAACTCGGCGCCGGCATCACCGGCTCGCTGATCAACGTCGACGGCGGCACCTCGCAATGGTGAGCCAAGCGGTCGGGCTGCCCGATCGCTGGCTCACTGATTGGGAGCGCAGCGAGCGCATGCCCTTCTACACCCGGGCCAACGCCGGCGAGGTGCTGGCCGATCCGGCCAGCCCGCTCGGCTGGACGCTGGTCTTCGAGAAGGGACTGCTGCCCGGGTGGCTGCGCGGGCTGGTCGAGTTCGGCATCTACCGCGAGGGTGAGCTGCCCATGGAGCGCCCGCCCGTCGCGGGGCTGTTCGGCGGCTATTTCTATATCAACCTCTCGCACTGCCGCGTCGTGGCGATCCGGATGGGGATGACGGTCGAGGCCTTCGACGCGGCTCTGCTCGGCAGCGCCGCGGCCGCGCCGCCGTACCAGCCGCACCCAGACGATCCGTGCCCGCAGTGCTCGGCTAAGGTCGCGCAGACGATCGGGGAGATGCTGGCTGCGTCACAGTTCCCGCAGATCGAGGCCGACCTGGACCGCGTACTGGCCAGCCGGCGCGGCCGTCCGGACCTGGCCGCGCTGTCCGCGGCCGAGCTGGTCGCGCACGCCCGGTCGTTCCTGCCCGANNGCCCGAGCTGGACAACGCGTTCGCCCGGCACGACTACTCCACGTTCGGCTCCGCGGTCGGGCCCGCGATGCTCGCCGAGGCCTGCGCCGCGGCCGGCCAGCCCGAGGCCCTGCTCGACCTCATTTCGGGCTACGGCGATGTGCCGTCCGCGTCGCCGTCGTGGGGCCTGTGGCAGCTGTCCCGGCTGGCCAATGCCTCGCCCGAGCTCGGCGAGCTGTTCGACCAGGGCCTGGCCGCGGTCTCGGTCGCGCTGTCTTCGGCCGCCCAGCCTGCCGTGGTCAAGTTCGCCGAGGCCCTGGACGGCTTCCTGGCCGACTTCGGCCAGCGCGGTCCCAACGAGTGGGACATCCGCGCCATCTCCTGGGAGGCAGGGCCGGGTCAGGTGCTCGCGCTGGTCGACAGCATGCGGCACATCCCCGACGAGGAATCGCCGGACGCCCGCCACGCGAGGCTGGAAGCCACCCGAACGGCCGCCGCCGAGCGGGTCCGCGCCGCCCTGCCCGACCACGCGAGCCGGTCGAGCTTCGACGTCGCCCTGCAGTCCTGCGCCCGGACCATCCCGTTGCGCGAGAAGACCAAGCTGATCGCCGTCACCACCATCAACGAGGTGCGGCTGGCCATGCGCGAGCTCGGCCGTCGGGGGGTGGCGGCCGGCTACTACGCGGCGCCCGAGGACGTCATGATGCTACTGGACTCCGAACTCGACGACTACGTCGCGGATCCGGCGCGCTTCGCCCCGGTCATCGCCGAACGGCTGGTCCAGTACCTGGCCCTGTTCGAGATCGAGCCGCCGTTCATCATCGACGCCGACCCCGCGCCGCTGCCCAGCTGGCCCCGGCGGGCCCGGCCCCGTCCCGATCCGGTCGCCGCGGGCGAGGTGCTGCGCGGCATCGGCGGCAGCGCCGGGCAGTACCAGGGCGTGGCCCGGGTGGGTATGGACCTGCCCGCGGCGATGGCCCTGGAGCCGGGCGAGATCCTGATCGCCCCGCTCACCGACGCCGCCTGGACGCCGCTGTTCCTGGTGGCGGGCGCGGTGGTGGTCGATGTCGGCGCGCTGAACAGCCACGCCGTGGTGGTGTCCCGGGAACTCGGGATTCCCTGCGTGCTCTCGCTGCCGGACGCCACCGCGCGGCTGCGCGACGGCATGGTGCTCGCGGTGGACGGCACGGCGGGCACCGTCACCGTGGTTTCCGGGTAACCAGAGGATCGGACGACTGACCATGACAGATCTCAAGGCACTGCAGGACAAGCAGGAGATAACCGAGCTGTGCTACCGCTACGGCCTGACCATAGACAGCCGTGACTGGACCGGGCTCGCCGCCCTGTTCACGCCCGACGCCAACGCCTTCTACCTGGACATGCCGCCATGCCACGGGTACCAGGCCATCGAGGACACCTGCCGCACTGCGCTCGAGCCAATGTCGGCCACCCAGCACCTCATCTCCAACGTCGTGGTCCGGCTCGACGGCGATCAGGCCGGATCCAGCTGTTACCTGCAGGCCCAGCACGTGCGGGCCGGCACCGAAGGCGGCGACACCTTCATCATCGCGGGCCGCTACGACGACCAGCTGATCCGCACGGCGGACGGCTGGCGCATCCGCGAGCGGCGCCTGGCGCTCATCTGGGCCGCGGGCAACCCCGCCGTGGTCGGCGGCTGACCCGGCGGACCGCAGCTGCGGAGAGGCAGGGAGGCACATGCCGGCACGGTTCGACGGCAAGGTCAGCGTCGTCACGGGAGGCGCCAGCGGAATCGGCGAAGGGATCGTCCGCCGTCTGGTCGCTGAGGGCGGCCGCTGCCTGATAGCCGACGTGCAGGAGGAGCGAGGGCGCGCCCTCGCCCGGGAGCTGGGCGAGGCCGCCCGTTTCGTGCGCGCCGATGTCAGCGTCGAAGACGACGTGGCCGGCCTGGTTGACGCCGCCGTGTCCGAGCTGGGCGGGCTCGACTGCCTGTTCAACAACGCCGGCGTCCTCGGCGTGGTCGGCTCCTTGGTGGACACCGCTCGCCAGGACTGGGACCGCACCATGGCGGTCCTGTTGACCAGCGTGTTCCTGGGGATCAAGCACGGAGCACGGGTTATGCGCGCCCAGGGGTCCGGGGCGATCGTGAACACCGCGAGCACGGCGGGCGTGCGTGCCGGGCTCGGACCGCACGCGTACACCGCGGCCAAGCACGCTGTGGTGGGCCTGACCTCCTCGGCCGCGGTCGAGCTGATGCCGGCTGGTGTCCGCGTCAATGCCATCGCGCCGGGAGCGACGGTCAGCGGGCTGACGGCCAGCGTCGTGGCCGGGGATCCGACAGCACTCGGCCAGGTGGAGGAGCGGCTCGCGAAGAGGTTCGGGCGGGCCGCGCTTCCGGCGGACGTCGCGGCGGCGGCCGTGTTCCTGGCCAGCGACGAGGCCTGGTACATCAATGGTGCTTGCCTGGTCATCGACGCCGCGAGTGAGGTGCCGGGCGCCAAGGCGCGCCGCTACTTCGAGACGGTCGATGACTAGAGCCCGCTGACCCGCCAACCTGGCACCAAGGAGACCAGATGGACGCTGATGTGCAGCGACTGATCGACCGCCAGGAGATCGCCGATCTGTGTGTGCGCTACACCTTCGCCCTCGACACCAGGGACTGGGCGCTGTTCGAGAGCTGCTTCACCGGCACGGCCGCGTTCGTCCACCCGGGCGGACGCCTGGAGGGATTCGAGGCGATCCTCGCCCGCTCGAGGGGAGCCCTGGAGTCGCTGGACGCCTCCCAGCACCTGCTCGGCAACGTCGTCGCCGAGGTCGAGGGTGACACCGCCCGCGCCACCTCCTACTTCCAGGCCCAGCATGTGCGCGCNNTGTGGCGCGACGGCAACCGCGCCGTCGTCAGCCGATGAGTGCGCCGGAAGGGCAGCCCCAGGGTCTCCCGGCCGAGCTGCCTGAGCTGGACCCCTTCGTCGAGGACTTCCAGCAGTTCCCGTTCGCCACCCTGGCCCTGCTGCGCCAGCGCGCACCTGTCCACGCGATGGCCGAGCCCGGCTGGTACATCGTCACCACGATCGAACTGGCCCGCGAGGTGCTGACGGACCCCGGCCGGTTCTCCAGCCAGGTCTCGCGCCGCACCTTGCCGCCCGCCGAGGTGGCAGCGGAGGTGGCCGCGATCCGGTCCCAGGGCTTCGGATACGTTCCGACCCTGCTGCTGAACGACCCGCCGGCCCACACCCGCTACCGGCGCATGGTGCAACGGGCGCTGACCCCGCGGGCGCTGGCCTGGATGGAACCGCTGATCGCTGACGTCGCGGAGGAGCTGGCCAGCGCCCTGCCGGACGGCACGACCATCGGTCTCATCGAGGCGTTTGCCCGGCCGCTGCCGGTGTGGGCCATCTCCCGCGTCCTGGGACTGCCCGACGACCGCAGAGACGACGTCCGCCGGTGGACCGACGCTGCCACCGCGACCATCGGCGCTCAGCTGGCACCCGAGCGGTGGGCCGAGGTGGAGCGTGACCTGCTGGACTATCAGCTGACGATCGCCGCAGAGCTCGAGCGGCGACGGCAGGAGCCCCGCGACGACCTGCTCAGCATGCTCGTCGCCGCCGCTGCCGACCCGGGTCCCGGCGAGGAGCCGATCGGGATTGCCGAACTCGTCAGCCTGACCCGCGAGCTGATGGTGGCGGGCAACGAAAGCACCCTGCGCCTGCTCGCCGACATCATCTTGCAGCTCGACACCAGGCCGCAGGAATGGGACCGGGTACGAGCCAACGAGGCGCACGCCCACAAGATCGTCGAAGAAGCAGTACGGCTGGCCAGCCCGTCGGCTGCCGTCTTCCGGCAGGTCGTGGGGGATACCACGCTGGGCGGCGTGCTCCTGCCGGCTTCCTCGACCCTCGTCGTCTCGCTGCTGTCGGCCAACCGCGACGAGCACGCCTTCTCCGACAGTGACCGGTTCGACCCTGACCGCCCTGCCGCCCAGCGGCACATCGCCTTCGGGCAAGGCATCCACGCCTGTATCGGCAACATCCTCGCCCGCATGGAGGCCCGGCACGCCGTCCGCGCACTGGCCGGGCACGTCAACCGCATCGACGTCATCCGAGACGAGCCGCTCCGCTACCTGCCCAGCCTGATCGTGCGCGGTCTGGTCGAGCTGCCCGTCCAGGTTCGCCGCCGTCCCCAGCCGCGGCCATAACACCCGACCCGCATCCGCCGCATCCTCCCGCCTCATCGAGGCAGGCATCGCCGGGGGACGCACGTCGTCAAGCATCGCCCGGGGCCGCGTCCGGCGTGTCCTGCCACATCCGCGTGCTGTCGAAGCCGATCCGGCCCTCCGGCACGACTTCCAGCACGACCCGCCGGGGCGAGTCCAGGTGCCGCACGAAGGCCGCCGCGGCCTCCGGGTCGCCGGGCCGGACGGCAGCGGCCAGCGCCGGGTAGAACCAGGCCTTGGTCGCCTCGTCCTCGTGCACGACGCAGCGTCCCTTGTAGGTCAGCGACTTCGACGTCGCGATGCCCGAGCCGCGGGAGGTCACCACGACGCTGACCCGCGGATCGCGGCGTACCGCGGGTACCCGCGCGCGCTGGCTGCTGGCGGTGAGCCAGAACCTGCCGTCGCGGGCGACGTAGTTCATGATGACGCCGAGTGGATGACCCTCGGCGTTGCTCCAGATGAACGTGCACTCGATCTGCCTGGCCAGCAGCTCCGCCTCGCTGGCCTGATCGAGGCCGTACTTCGTGACGTCCTCGTAATCGCGGTCCGACATCGGTGGCCTCCCGGCTACGAGGGCTGGCCGGCCGGCGGGCCGGGCGGCGGGGCGGGCAGCTGGAGCGAGGTGAGCTCGAAGTACTCGGCCAGCCCGTGCTCGCCCAGCTCACGGCCGACTCCGGACGCCCGGTAGCCGCCGAACGGCGCCCGGACGTTGAACCGGCCCCCGTTCACCGCGACCTGCCCGGTGCGCAGCCGGCGGGCCACCGCCACCGCCCGGTCCTGGTCGCCCGACCAGACGCCGCCGGCCAGCCCGTACTCGGAGTCATTGGCGATCCGCACCGCCTCATCTTCGCTGTCCGCGGGCAGTACGGCCAGGACCGGCCCGAAGATCTCATCCCGGGCGATTACCATGTCCGGGGTGACGGCCGAGAACACGGTGGGCTGGACGTAGAACCCGCGGGCCAGGCCCGCCGGGGCGTCCTGGCCACCCGCGATCAGCGCCGCGCCTTCCGCGCTGCCCTGCTTGATGTAGTCCCTGATGGTCTCCCGCTGGCCGGCGGTCACCACCGGGCCGAGATCGGTACCGGGATCGAGCGGGTCGCCGACGCGCATGGCGCCGATGAGGCCGGCCAGGCCGTCCTCCACCGCGGGCAGCAGCTCGCGCGGCACGATCAGCCGGGTCAGCGCGGAACAGGTCTGGCCGTTGTTGACGAAGCAGCTGCGCACCGCAACCGGCAGCGCCGCGGCCAGGTCGGTGTCGTCAAGCAGGATGAACGGGGACTTGCCGCCCAGTTCCAGCGTCAGCCGCTTGACCGTCTGCGCGGCGGCCTGCGCGACCCGGACCCCGGCCTGCGTCGAGCCGGTGATGCTCACCATGTCGACGTCCGGATGGGCGGCCAGCATCTCCCCGATCTGGCTGCCCGGCCCGCTGATGACGTTGACCGTGCCGGGCGGCAGGCCCAGGCCGTCGATGATCTCGGCCAGCACGAAGGCGGCCAGCGGCGCGGCGCTGGCCGGCTTGAGGATGGTGGCGCAGCCGGCCGCCACGGCGGGGGCCAGCTTCGCGGCCAGCTGGTACAGCGGGTAGTTCCACGGTGTGATCGCGGCGACCACCCCGGCCGGCTGCCGGATGAGCAGCGAGGTGCCGATGCGGGTCTCCAGCGGGAACTCGGCCGCGATGTCGGCCATCGACCGGAAGACGTCCACGGCCAGGCCGACCTGCACCCGGCGCGAGATGGCGATCGGCGTCCCGACCTCGCGGCTCATCAACTCGGCCAGCTGCTCGGTGCGCGCCTCCAGCCCGTCGGCCAGGGCCCGCAGCGCGGCGGCGCGCTCGGCCACGGGGGTCGAAGACCAGGCCGGGAACGCCGCACGGGCCGCCGCCACCGCCCGCTCGACGTCGGCGCCGCTGCCCAGCGGCACGCGGCCCATGACCTCCTCGGTCCGGCTGTCGATCACGTCGATGTCGCCGTCGGCCTCCGGCTTCACCCACTGGCCGCCGATGTAGAGCTCCGTGCGCACGTCCACCGCGAAACCTCCCGAGGGCCCGCGCGGCACGGTCGTCCGGAGTGACCGTGTCGCTGTCTATATGACAGTATCTACAGAACGAGTCCATAAAGTCAGCGGGAGGCGTCATGCAGATCGGCCTGTGCTTGCCGCAGCTTGGCGGTAACGTCAACCGCGACGGCCTGCGGGCCTTCTGCGAACAGGCGGAAGAACTCGGCTATGGCAGCCTGTGGGTCCAGGAGCACATCTTCTACCCACTGAACCCGGTCTCTGGTTACTCGGCGCGACCCGGCCTGAAGGTGCCGGACGCCTACCGCAGCACGCTGGCCGCGCTCGAGACGCTGACCGCCGCCGCGGCCTGGACCACCAGGCCGGTGGTGGGGAGCAGCATCCTGGTCGCCGGGCTGCACCGGCCGGTGGCCCTGGCCCAGCAGCTGTCCACCATCGACCTGCTGTCCGGCGGCCGGCTCGTAGCGGGTTTCAGCGTCGGCTGGTCCGATGAGGAGCACCAGGTCATGGACGTCGACCCGCGTACCCGCGGGGTCCGCTGCGACGAGCTCATCGACGCCCTGGTCGCCTGCTGGGGACCGGACCCGGTGCGCTTCAGCGGCCGGTTCTTCACCATCCCCGAGGCCGAGATCAGGCCCAAGCCGGTGCAGCAGCCCCGGCCCCGGCTGCTGTCCGGCATGCGCTCGGCGGCCGGACTGCGGCGCACCGCGGAAAAGTTCGACATCTGGAATCCGGCCTCCGGCCCGCTGGAGCAGCACCTGGAGATGTTCGGCCAGCTCAACCGGATGCGCTCGCCCGGGCAAAAGCCCCTCGAGCTGTACCGCCGGCTGTTTACCACGCCGCCCGTGCAGGTCGCGAACCTGCATACCCTCGGCGTAGACGAGCTCTGCGAGGAGGTCGCGCTGTCCCGGGCCGCGGGCGTCGACGCGGTGATCATCGACACCAACTTCGACCCGGCCCTGGATACGCCGCGGCGCTGGGCCGAGGTGCCGGCCACGCTCGCCCCGCTGCTGGCGGCCGCCGCCTAACCGGTACCGGCGGAAGAATTCCGCCAGGTCGGCGACGAACGGCCCGGGTTCCTCCAGCGAGGGGAAGTGGCCTCCGGCGGGCATCTGGGTCCAGCGCGTGATGGTGTACAGCCGCTCCGCCCATGACCTGGGCACCCGGCGCACGTCGCGCGGGTAGACGGCGCATCCGGTGGGGACCTGCACCCGGGGCGGGCGGGGGAAGGTCCGCTTCTGCTCGGCCCATTCCGCGTACAGCCGGGCCGCGGATGCGATCGTCCCGGTCAGCCAGTACGTAGTCACGTTCGCGAGCAGCTCGTCCTTGGTGAAACGGCGCTCGACGTGGCCGCCGCAGTCGCTGAACGAGCGGTACATGTCCACCAGCCACGCGGCCAGGCCCGCGGGGGAGTCGTTGAGCGCGAACGCCAGCGTGTGCGGCCGGGTGGTGTTCAGCGGCAGGTGGATGACCGTCCCGGCGGCCTGGTGCGCGGCCCAGTCGCGGAGCCCCTGCCGCTCGGTGTCGCTGAGGCCGGCTTCGGGATCCGCCGTCCCTTCCGGCGGCTCGCCGAGCGGCATCGTCAGGTACAGCGCGCACACGCCCGTGCCCGCGCCGGACCGGACCAGGTCGGTGGTGATAATGGCGCCCCAGTCCCCGCCGGCGGTGCCGTACCGCGGGTAGCCGAGCCGCTGCATGAGCAGCGCGAACGCGGCGGAAATCCGCCGCACGTTCCAGCCGGGACCGACGGTCGGCCCGGAGAATCCGTACCCGGGGATCGACGGGCAGACCACGTGGAAGGCGTCGCACGCCCGGCCGCCGTACCGAACCGGGTCGCGCAGCGGCCCGATGACCTTCTCGAATTCCCACACCGAGCCAGGCCAGCCGTGCACCAGCAGCAGCGGCAGCGCGTCCGGCTCAGGCGACCGGGCATGGATGGCATGGATCCGCTGGCCGTCCAGGTCCATCGCCACCTGGCCGAAGCCGTTCAGCCGCGCTTCGCAGGCCCGCCAGTCGAAGCCGTCCCGCCAGTACCGGCACAGCTCTTGCAGATAGCTGCGGCTGGTCCCGTAGGCCCAGCCGGCGCCGGGGAACTCATCCAGCCACCGGGTCCGGGCCAGCCGCTCCCGCAAGTCGTCCAGGTCGCGCTGCGGAACGTGTACCTCGAACGGCACGATCCCGGCTGGCACGCGTCCCTCCCGCCCCGGCGCTCAGCGGCGCTGGAAGCCGGTCGGCTGGCCGGCCTGGTCGAAACCGAACAGCGCCACCCCGTCGGTGTCGGTCACCAGCCGGTCGGCGCCGTCGGTAGCCAGCGCCACTTTGATCTTCTGCGTGCTCCACTTGGTGATGTCCAGGCACAGCGAAGCGAGCTCGGCCGGCCCGAACGACGCCCGGGCCTGGCCGGCCCCGGCCTCGGGCAGCAGGTCCGGCCGGGTAATGAACGCGTCGGTGACACGCAGCGCCACCTTGGCCCGCTCCGGCAGGTCGCTGCGCTCGTAGAAGTCGACCTTGGCCGTCATGGCGTCGTCCACGCCGGCCGCCCGCGCGCCGGCCAGCCGCAGCGTCTGGCAGATCCGGCAGTGGTGGGTCCGCGCGCACCGCAGCCGGACCAGTTCGGTGGTCACCGGGTCCAGCGCGCTGCCGCGCACCACCGCCGCCTGGTACGCATCAAGCAGTCCGGCCGGCGAGGCATCCACGGCCGCAACCGAGCCGGCTGCGGAGGCCCCGGCGTCCGCCAGCAGCCGGGCGGCGATCAGCTGCAGCCGCTGGGTGAACTCGACCACGTAGATCGCCGTCACCAGCGCCTGGGCGCCGTCCGCCCCGAACCGCCCGGCCAGGTCCGCGCGCATGTCCTGCGTCGTCCCGCCGACGTCCATGACGAACTGCTCGGTGAAGGCCACCACGTTCCGCTCCGGCGCCGAGAAGAGCGGCGAACCCGGGTAGTCCGGCAGCGCGGCCACCTTCGCCTCGAGTTCCGGGCCGGCCGCCGCGGCCGCGTACGCGCACCGCACCCGGACCGCGGCCGGGTTCCCGATGAGCTGCGCCACCCGTATCCGGACCAGCTCGAGCAGTACCGGGTCACCAGAGCGCCGGATCCGCTCGTTCAGCTCGGTCAGCAGCCCGCAGGCCTCGGGCCGGAGCCGCGACAGCGCACCCGGCGGCGCCCAGACCGGCTCTGTCATCGTCGGCTTACTGGTCATCATGTCGTGATACTCCTCGGTCCTCGCGGCCCTGCCGGAACAGCTGCGCCTCGATCGGCATGCCCGCTCCGAGCGGCTCGGTGCGCGTCCACTCGTGCACGCAGACCCGGTGGACAATGGCCCACCGCCCGTCCCGGCATTCGTACCGGTCCAGGTAGCGGCCCCACCAGGTGTCCAGCTGGCGGCCGTCGCCGGCGGCGCGCAGCAGGTAGGTGACGTTGTAGACCTCGCCCGTGGCGTGGCTGTCGTCCGCGATCTCGATCGCGTGGTTGAGCACGCAGTGCATGGTCGCCTCGTAGCGGCGGTGCGACCGCACCACCCGCGCGCACAGGTCTGCGGCGGATCCCACCACGACACCGTGATCGTCGGTGGCGTCGTCGTGGTAGGCGCTGCGCATCAG
>PMOU01000275.1 GCA_003161205.1 Actinomycetota bacterium
GCCGAGGCGGCCGGGGCAGGCGTCCCGGATGACCGGTGGGGTGAGGAAGTGACCGCCTGGGTGGTGCTGCGCGACGGCCACCGGCTCGACGAGGCCGGACTCATCAGGCATGTGTACACGGTGCTGGCCGGGTACAAGTGCCCCAAGCGGGTGTTCCAGGTGGCCGCCCTGCCGCGTAACCAGCTCGGCAAGATCGTCCGCAGCGCCCTGACCTAGATGCTGCCGGCTGACACCGGCTTGATGCCGTATGTGACGGCGACCGGATTCCACGCCTGCACGAACTCCTCCTTGGCGGCGTTAGCGAGCTGGCTGGCGCCGTAGGCCGCGTTGTAGGCACTTGACTGGCCCGCCGGCGCGCAGCCGCCCGTTTGCTGCTGCTGCGCCCAGGTCAGGTAGTCCCGGTCAGCTTGAAGTGAGTTGCTCAGCGCGCCGAGCAGCTCAGACTTCATGGCGGCGCCGCCCGGCAGGGCAGCGGTAGGCAGAGCCGACGCCTGGCTGTACTCCCCGGCGCGCTGATTCACCACGTCCTGGAGCTGGCTGACCGCGCTGGACAGGTTGGTGCAGGCATCCACCTGGACGACGGCGGCAGCCAGCTCCGTCCGGGCGACGGTGCTCGACGTCAGCAGCGTGCCCAAAGCCGCGGCCTGCCCGGAGGCCAGGACCGGCGCCGAGGGCGACGCCGGCGATGACGCTGGGGCGTGCGAGGGCGATCGCGACGATGACGAGGCAGTGGCCAGCGACGATGCGCGGGGAAGCGATGCGGCCGGCCGGGCCGGGGCCCGCTGCCCCGACAGGGCGACGCCGGATGCGACGGCGGCGGCCACCACAACCACCGCACCGGCCGCCAGGATGAGCTTCGGGACACGGGATCGCGTCCCGGATACCTCCGGCTCGGGGGCGCCCGGCTCGGGGCGGTCCGGCTCCGGGGCGCCCGGCTCGAGGGCGCCTGACTCGGCCATGGCCTCGGGACCGGGCGGACCTAGGGGGCCCGGTCCGGCGGCAGGGGCCTTGGTGGCAGGGAGCTCCTCGGCGGCAGGGACCTCGGTGACGGAGATCTCCGCAGTGGCAGGAACCTCGGCCGCGGGAAGCTCGGTGGCGGGAAGCTCGGCCGCGGGTAGNNTAGACCGGCCGCGGGTAGACCGGATTCCGCGGCTGGCTCACTGCGGCCGGGTGAGCGCGGCCGCGGCGGCCTCACGGGTTCACCGGGGCTCAGGCCCAGCGCCGCCCGCAGTTCCTCGGCGAACTTGCCGCAGCTGCGGTAGCGATCGGCCGGGTTCTTGTTCAGCGCCGTGGCCAGCACCAGGTCCACCGCCGCCGGCAGGTCGGCACGCATCGCGGTAGCGGCCGGCGGCGGCGCGTAGAGCTGCGCGTACACCAGGGTCGCGCCCTCGTCCTGGCCGAAGGGCGGCGTGCCGCAGAGCAGCTCGAACCCCGTGCAGGCCAGGGCGTAGAGATCGGTCCGGCCGTCGAGGGCGCGGCCCTCGATTTGCTCGGGGGCGAGGTAATCGAGTGCGCCCGCCCACTGGCTGGCCGCGATGACCTGACCGGGCGGGAAAGCTCCGCGCCCGCCGAAATCGGCGAGGTAGGCGTGGCCGGGCTCATCGTCGCCGCCCTCGATCAGGATGTTCGCGGGCCTGACATCGCGGTGGATGAGGCCGCGCGCGTGCGCGGCATCCAGCGCCGCTGCGACCTGCGCGACGATGTGCCAGGCATGGCCGGCCGGCAGCGGCCCGAGCCGCTTCAGCCGGGACCGTGCGTCCTCGCCGCGAACATAGCGCATGGCGATGTACGCGGTCCCGTCCGCCTCACCGGCCTCGTAGACGGGAATGATATGCGGGTGACCCACCGCGGCGGCCGCCTGTGACTCCCGGATCATCCTGGCCCGGAAGGCGGCGTCGCCGGCCAGTTCCGGCACCAGCACCTTCAGCGCGACCTGGTGATCATGCTGCTTGTCCTGGGCGAGGTAGACGGCGGCGGCGCTGCCCTGGCCGATAAATCCGGCTAGCCGGTAATGGGCGATCTGAGAGTGATGAATTCGGCTGTGCAGCTCACAAACCTCCCCTCGCGGTGGCGGTGCGTGCGCACCGACCTGTCGTCACGATAGTGACACCGCGGCGGGCCTGTCCGGCCAAGCCGAGCACTCGTGTCCGCCAGCCAGCGGACAAGCAGGATCTTCCACCCGATTGATATTTGGTATACCATCCAGCTCACGCGAGGACGAAAGGGGTTGCGGTGGACCTGCGGCTAGACGGGAAAGTGGCCTTCATCACCGGCGCCAGCAAGGGCATCGGCCGGTGCGTGGCCGAGTACCTGGCCCGCGAGGGCAGCGACGTGGTCATCACGGCACGCAACGCCGGACCGCTGCAAGACGCTGCGGAGAAGATCGCCGCCGAAACGGGCCGTACGGTGCTGCCGCTCGCCGGGGACATGAGCGTGACCGCCGAGGTCCAGCACTGCGTCGACGCCACCCTGGAGCGGTTCGGCAAAATCGACATCCTGGTCACCTGCGCGGGGAGCTCGCCCGGCGGCCTGCTCGAGGACCTGACCGAAGAGCAGTGGATGTCGAGCCTGAACCTGAAGTTCATGGGGTACGTGCGCTCGGTGCGCGCGGTCATCCCGCACATGCGCCAGCGCGGCGAGGGCGCGATCGTGCTCGTCGTCGGCAACGACGGCCTCAAGCCCAGCTACTGGGAGATGACGGCCGGGGTGGCCAACGCCGCGGACATCAACTTCGCTTCCTCGGTCGCCGAGCAGTACGGGCGGTACGGGGTGCGCATCAACACCGTCAACCCTGGCCCGGTGAACACCGACCGGTGGGACACGCTGGAGAAGGCCCTGGCTCGCGACAAGGGCATCACCCAGGACCGCGCCCACGAACTGGCCACCCAGTCCATCCCCTTCGGCCGCATCTGCGAGCCGGAGGAGGTCGCGGCGCTGGTGACATTCCTGGCCTCGCCGCTGGCGAGCTTTATCAACGGGGCCCACATACCCGTGGACGGGGCCCAGCGCAAAGCACTGATGGATACGTAGGAGGTCGGCCATGACCGAAGGTACGGGCACCGCCGAGCTGCGACCGCTCCAGGTCGAGGCGAACGGCATCAACGTCATCGCCGAGAGCGAGCGCAAAGGCCACCCGCGCGACCTGTTCTGGCCCTGGTT
>PMOU01000036.1:0-2435 GCA_003161205.1 Actinomycetota bacterium
GCTCAAGCGACGCCCCGTTCGGCCTAGCCGGGCCCCCGTTCGGCACGACGACCGCCCCGCCCCGCTACGCCCAGATCGATAACGCTGCCGATCATGCCCGGACCGATCACGCCCGGACCGGTACCGTCGCCGCGGCGCTGCTCGCGGTGGGGGTGGTCATCGGAATCGCCGGGCTCTTCCCGGCCTATCTCGCCGGCACGAGCCTCGCCGCCCAGTCTGCTCAGCTCGTCCCGCACGCGATCTACCTTGCGGCCTGGACCGCGAGCGCCGCGCTCATCCTGCTCGGCGGCGTCCGCCTGCGGGTGGGCGCCTTGCTGGCCGTGGGTATCAGCGCCGTCACCTTCGGCCTGTTCTTCGCTGATGCTGGCACCGCGATCGCCGGGGGAGCGCACTACGGCGGGTGGGGCCTCTGGCTCTCGCTCGTGGGCTGGCTCGCCTGCGCCGCTGGATCTGTGGTGGCTTTCCTGGTCCGGCCCGTCCTGGCCCGGTCCGCTGGAACCGGGATCCGCGACAGCCAGGTCGCGTCGGGCCGGCGCCCTTTCCTGGGCCTGCCGCGCGGTGCTCAGGTGGGCCCGCTTGTGATGCTGGTGCTCGCCGGACTCGGCGCGGCCGCCGCGTTCGCTCCGGCCTGGGACAGCTACACGCTGCGGACGGCGGCCGGGCAGTCGCAGTCCCTGACGGCAGGCAACGCCTTCTCCAACCCGGGCCTGGTGATCACCGGGGATGTCCTCGTCATGGTCGCGCTCGCCGCCGTGGTGATCGTGGCCGCACTGTGGCGCCCCATCCAGCACGGGGCCGTGCTGCTCGCCGGCGCGGTCATCCCGATGGCGGCCCAGGCCATCTCGGCCCTCATCCAGGCCGGCCAGCCCACCTCGCCGACCCAGTTCGGGATCTCCTCCGCGGAGGCCACGCGTCTGGGCCTGACGATCACGTCGGGTGTCACGCCGGCCTTCTGGATCTACTGCGCGTTCCTGGTCGCGCTGGTCGTCTCGTGCGCATGGATGCTCTTCACGCCGCACGAGGTCATCGGTTCGGTCCCCGGCGCCTACCCCTGGAACCCCGCCGCACCGGACGCCGCCGGGCAGAGCGGTGTCCGGCCGTCCGCCGCTGCCGAGGACTGGGACGACGCGGATGACCCGGATGACCCGGATGACCTGGAGGACGACGAAGCCGGGAGCGGTGTAGTTCCGGGCTTCGAGACGACCGGTTACACCGCTCCTCGTGAGGGCGACCAGCCGACGGCCTGAGCACGACAAGGGGTGTCGGTTCGGACGCTCGTGCGGGACTCCCGTCCGGCCGGGCAGGCGTCGCGCCAGGACCGCGGAAAGGGCAGCGTGATGTGGCAGAAGAACGTGGCCGTGCTAGACGGCGAGGAGAGGCCCGCCAGTGCCCTGCCGCCGGGCCCGACCTCGGTGGCGTTCAGCAAGGTGCTGACCAGGACCTGGTCCCTGCCGCAGCCGCGGAACCAGGTCAGGATAGAACGTGATATCCGGGTGCCGATGTCGGATGGCACGGTCCTGCTGGCCGATCATTACCTGCCGGTGGCGGTCGCGGCGGCGGCAACGGTGCTGGTCCGCTGCCCGTACGGGCGCACCGCCGTGCAGAGCGGGCAGATCCTGGCCGAACGGGGTTACCACGTGCTGCTGCAGAGCTGCCGCGGCACCTTCGGCTCGGGCGGGACGTTCGAGCCGATGCGCAACGAGATCTCAGACGGCCACGACACCGTTGCCTGGCTGCGCGAGCAGAGCTGGTTCGACGGCAGGCTCGCGACCTACGGCGCGAGCTACGGCGGGTTCGTCCAGTGGGCACTGGCCATGGACCCGCCGCCGGAGCTGGTCGCGGCCATCGTGCACGTAGGCCCGCATGACTTCAGCCGGGTCGCCTACCGCAACGGCGTCTTCGACCTCTACAACTCCCTCACCTGGGGCGATCTGATCGCACACCAGGAGAGCATGGGCATGCTGCGCGGCACCATGCGGAGCTTCACGGCCGAACGGCGGCTGCGCCCGGCGCTCGACCGGCTGCCGGTCACGGCCGGAGCGCACGACCTGCTCGGTGACGAGGCGACGTGGCTGGATCGCTGGCTGGAACACTCGCAGCTGACCGACCCGTTCTGGGCGCCGCTGCAGTGCGGTGCCGCCCTGAAAAGGATCGAGGTTCCGGTCTTGCTGGTCGGCGGCTGGCAGGACATGTTCATCGAGCAGACCCTTGAGCAGTACCGCGCGCTGGCCGGCCGCGGCGTGCCTACCCGGCTGATCGTGGGCCCGTGGACTCACTCGGACGTCGGGGCCAAGGCCGGCCCGGCGGTGGTGGAGAGCCTGGCCTGGCTCGACCGGTACGCGGGCACCGGCCGGGCCGTGTCTGAGCCCGCCGCCCCGGACAGCTCGGTGCGCATCTGGGTCGGCGGCGAAGGCGCGGAACAGTGGCGTGAGACC
>PMOU01000036.1:2478-5026 GCA_003161205.1 Actinomycetota bacterium
TGGAGCAGCGGGTTGACGTCCTGGTCTTCAGCAGCGAGCCGCTCAGTGAGCCGGTCGAGATCATCGGCGAGGTCGCCACCGAGCTTTCGGTGATCCGCGACAACCCGTACGCCGACCTGTTCGTGCGCTTGTGCGATGTGGACCCGCGGGGCCGGTCGCTTAATGTCTGCGACGGCATCGTCCGGCTGACCGAGCAGGACCCGCTGTCCGCCACGGTGCGCATCTCGCTGTCCGGCGCGGCGCACCGTTTCGGTCCCGGGCACCGGCTCCGCCTCCAGGTCTCAGGCGGCGCGCATCCGCGCTTCGCCCGCAATCCGGGCAACGGCCAGATCGACTCGGCCGCCGAAGATCTCGTGCCCACGCGGTACGACATCGGCCTGTCCGCGGGAAAGACCTCGGTGCTCCTGCTGCCGGTCGCGGGCTAGAGCAGGGCTAGAGCTGGGCGGTCACGGGCTAGCGCGGCTCATGGCCGGAAGCCGCGCACTTGCTCCTCGTGCGTGACCCGCATCCAGTCCTCGCCACCCTCAAGCCGCGGGTCCGCGGAGGGCCTCCCGCTCGCGATGGTGTCCAGGTAAGCGCGATCCAGTGCGAGCCGCCTGCGGAACTCGGCGGCGTCCCCGGCATGCCCGTGACCGGGGACGACCTGGCGCACGCCGGGTACGGACGCCAGCCGCTCCAGCCCGATCCGGTAGTCGCCGAGCGGGTCCGCCGCGACGGCGTCGAGCAGCGGAATCTCCACGTCCGAGCACATGTCGCCGGCGACCAGGACCCCGGTGCCGGGAAAGAAAACGGCGCCGTGCCCGGGGGCGTGCCCGTCATGCACGATCAGCCGGGCCTCCGGCCCGTGCCACGGGATGGCGGGTTCATCCAGTGGCCGCAGCCGGCCGACCAGCGACAGGTCATGACCGGGCGCGGTCCGCTGGACCTCGTCCAGGATGCGGTCCCGTTCGGCCGCGGCGATGGTCACGGCGGCGGGCGCGGCGTACCTGGGTGCCGCGCCGAGCTCGGCGCTCCACAGCACATGATCCCAGTGCGGGTGCGTCGACCACGCGACCGAAGGCCGCAGGCCCAGGTCACCGAGCCGGGCCGCCAGCGCCGCGAGCTCGGCCACCGTCGCGGCGGGATCGATGAGCAGGCAACCGCCCGGGCTAGCAGAACTGACCACGACGGTCGTGGTGGTCAGAGCAAATGAGCTGGTCGCGATGAGCACTCCCGGCGCGATCTCAGTCAAGCCTGCCACCGGACCGGTCTATCACCCGCCGCGTTCCCGCACGCACTGGCCGGTGGTCGTGGTCTACCGCGCGGGTGGAACGTCGAAGACCAGGACGTGATCGTGGTCGTATCCAGGGCCCGCGGGTGCGTTACCGGTGTTGACGCGGACGATGTCCTCGCGCAGCGGGAAGATCTCGTTCAGGACGGCGCCGAGCTGCCAGACCAGCGGAAGCGTCCTCTCGCCCCGTCGTAGCTGGGATACCTCCACGGCGATCGTGGCGCCCGGGGCCAGCAGGCGCGCGAAGCCGGAGAACAGGTGACGGGCGTCGGCGAGGTAGGTCGCCAGGTCGCCGCTGCCGTCGGCTCGGAAGCTTTCGTAGGGAGGGCTGGTGTACAGCAGCGCGAACGGCGGCCACTGCGCCGGGGTGAGGTCCTCGCTGCTGCCATGTATGACCCGATCCGGGTGAGTCACCCGCGAGGCGCTGAAGGCGGCGCGCCGCTCGTACACCTCGCAGCCCACCGCGTGACGGCCCAGTCGCTCGGCCGCGACCAGAGTGGTGCCGAAACCGCAGAACGGGTCGAAGATCCAGTCCCCGGGGGCGGAGTAGCGCTCGATGACATGTTCGGCGACAGCTTCCGGGAACCGGAAGAACGACAGGCCCTTATAGTCGATCGGCTCCAGCGATCCCTCCACCGCGACCCACGAACGCAGACTCACGATGCCTCGTCTTCTGGACAGACCCGGACCGGATTCCCGGTCACATTTGCCCGCATTTACCCCGAAACATTACGGTAGCTCGGATTTATCCAGGTCAGGCGTTTGACCGGGACATTCATAGTCACTTCATAGGATTCATAGTTTCCTCACAGGAAGGCCTACGCTGCCTCTACCTGCGGTGAACGCTCAACCCGCCGGGAACAGCCGCACCGGCAGGGCCTCCAGGCCGTGGATCAGCGTGCTGGGCCGCCAGCGCAGCGACTCGGCGGGCACCGCCAGCTCTATCGAGCCGAACCGGTCAAGAAGCGCGCCGAACGCGATCTCCGCCTCCAGCCGCGCCAGCGGCGCACCCAGGCAGTAGTGGATGCCGTGACCGAACGCCAGGTGGCCCGAGCTGTCCCGGCCCAGGTCCAGCCGGTCCGGGCCGGCGAAACGCGACGGATCCCGGTCCGCCGAGCTCAGCGCCACGATCACCGCCTCGCCAGGACCGATGTGCGCCCCGCCGATCTCGACCGGTTCGGCGGCGAACCGGTAGGTCGCGTGGTTGACCGGGTTCACGTACCGCAGCAGTTCCTCCACGGCGCCGGCCAGCAGGGCGGGGTCGGCTCGCAGCCGGCC
>PMOU01000036.1:5045-9604 GCA_003161205.1 Actinomycetota bacterium
CATCATGGACAGGAGCTCGTTCTCGTCGAGCCGATCCCCCTCGTCCCGCGCCAGGATCAGCGCGGACAGCAGGTCGTCGGCGGGCTCGTGCCGCTTGGCGGCCAGCAGCGCCATGAAGTAGTGGACCATCGCGGTCGCGTCCGCCTGGAAAGTCTCGACGGAGACGGTATTGGAGATGATGGTGGCCGACCATTTCCTGAAGTCGTCGCGGTCCGCTACGGGTATGCCGACCAGCTCGCAGATCACCGTGATCGGCAGCGGGAACGCGAACGAGGCCAGCAAGTCGACCTCGCGCTGGGTCGACATCTCATCGAGCAGTTCCGCGGTGATCGCGGCGATCCGCGGCCTGAGTTGCTCCACTCGCCGGGGCGTGAAGGCCTTGTTCACCAGCCTGCGCAGCCGTTCGTGATCGGGCGGGTCGCTGTTGAGCATGTGCCCCTCAAGCGCGGCGTAGATCGAGCCCGGGTCCGGGTGCCAGCCCGGCGGGCTCTTGCACAGCCGCGGATCGGCCAGCCCGGCGCGCGCCTCGGCGTACCCGGTGACGAGCCAGGCCGGCGTCCCGCCCGGCATGATCACGGCCGAGACCGGCCGCTGCGCCCGCAGCCGTGCGTGTACGGCGTAAGGATCCTGGAAATACTCGGCGCCGAGGTATTCGACCGTTCCCCGGTCCATGTCGGCCTTGGTCATCCGCGTCCCTCGTCAGCTAGGCCGTGCCCCGCGGCCTCAGAAAAGTAAATCCTCGAAACGCCAGCTTAAGTAATAACTTATACGTTGTAAAGGAATCATCCGGGTCGGCGGGCCGCTGCCGGGAGAGCCGTGACGGCCACCAGTTCCACCGCCCGATCAGGATCACCGCCGACGGCACCAGCAGCGTCCGGACCAGGAACGTATCCATCAGCACGCCGAGCGCCAGGCCGACGCCGACCACGACGATCGTCCTGACGTTCTGCGCCCCCGCGCTGCCCGAACCCACGATCGCCAGCACCCCGAACGTCCCGGCCAGCACCAGCCCGGCCGAGCTGACCGTGGTCCCGGTGACCCGCAGCGCGCGGCTCACCGCCTCGGCCAGCGGCCACTGGTGAGCCTCCTCCCTGATCCGCAGCATGACCAGGATGTTGTAGTCCTCGCCCAGCGCCAGCAGGAACGTGAACAGCAGGAACGGCAAGATGAACGTCAGCCCCGGCTGCCCAGCCGCCTTGATGAACACGAGCACGGTCAGCCCCAGCGCCGAGAAGTAGGACAGCACCACCGAGACGATCAGGTACAGCGGCGCGATCAGGCTTCGCATCACCACCGCGAGCAGGACCGCGATGACGGCGATGGCGATCGGGATGACGGTGCGCAGATCGCGGTCGGACAGCTGCGCGACGTCGAAGGTGAACGCCGCCTGCCCGGTGACCCCGAAGGCCGCGGCCCCGGCGACCCCCGCGGCGCGGGCAGCGGCGGCGCGGACGGCCGGCATCGCCTGCGCCGCCGCCGTGGTGGTCGGGCTCCCGGCCGCCAGCGACGTCGCGAACGAGATCGTCTCCCCGTCCGCGCTCACGTACGAGCCGCTGGCCCGGTAGGCCTGGTAAGCGACAAGCCGGGCCGCCGGAAGCGCCGGCGCCGCCGCCAGCCCGCGGGGCGGTCCGTAGGCGGCGTGCAGCGCCGCGTACTGCACCGTGGTCAGCGCCGTGCCGTTGGCGTCGAACGGCCCGGTCACGGCGGTGAACTGCGGATCGGCGGCCAGCTGCCTCTCGGCGGCGGCCACCGGGGCCGCGGCTGACCACAGCGGCTGCCGCAGGCGCAGCACGATGATGGTCGGGTTGGCCGCCGTCTGCGGGAAGTGCCGGGCCAGCAGGGCGTTGCCGAGCGCGGAGTCGCTGCCCGTGGGCGCGGTCACCGCCCCGCCGAAGCCGGCGGCCACATACCCGGCCGACGCCACCGCGAGCGCGCCGAAGACGACCAGACCGCCGACCAGGGTGACGACCGGACGGCGCACGATCCGGGCGCAGGCCGGTCCCCACCAGCCGGGACGCCCGGTGCCTGGTCTGACGGAGGAAGGCCAGAAGGCGGCCGGTCCGACGATCGCCAGCAGCGCGGGCAGCAGGGTGAGGCCGGCGATGAGCATCAGCCCGATCGCGATGGCCAGCGGCGCCGCGAGGCCGGAGTAGAGGCTGAAGGTGGCCGTGGCCAGCGACAGCAGCGCGGCGATGAGGATCCCGGCCGAGAACGTGATGGTCTCACCGACTCGCCCGACCGCGAACACGATCGCCTCATGACACGCCCGCCCGGCCCGCATCTCCTCACGCACCCGGAACATCAAGAACAGCGCGTAGTCCGTCCCGGCGCCCAGCACGAGCACGATCAGCAGGAGCGAGGCGATCTGAGACACCGACAGGCCGCCGACGGCGGCTTCGGCGGTGAGCCGCTCGGCCACCAGGACCACGACGACGGCGGGCAGGACGGCGATGAGCGGAGCCAGCGCCGAGCGGAACACCGCGACCAGCAAGGCGATCACGAAGATGATCGAGAACCACTGCACCTGGCCGCCGGTCTTGGTCGACGTCGCATTGCTGTCCACCCGGGTCGCCACCGTCCCGGCGGTATGCACGTCAAGCCCGGCGGGCCGTCCCGCGGACCGGATGACGCCGCGCAGGCCGGAGACCAGGTCCGCCTGCTGCGTCGTGGCCAGCCCGCCGGACTGGGCGAGCGCGGCGAGCACCGTGAGCTGCTCGGCCTGGCCGTCGGCGGACTGCCCGGCGTCCCGGACCGACACGACCCGCGGGACCCGCGCCAGCGCGGCCGCCAGCCGCGCCACCAGCGCATGGTCCGCTCCGGTCAGCGGCTGGCCACCGGTCGCGGCCACCACCGTGACCGCCGTCAGCGAAGCCCCCTGCAGCGGCGAGGCCAGCTGGGTCGCCTGCTCACTCGGCGCGCTGGCCGGGAGGAACGAGGTGTTGTCGCCCTGCGTCACGCTCGACAGCGACGGCAGCAGCACCATGGCCGCGACCGCGCCCGCCAGCCAGGCGAGCACGATCACCCACCGAAAGCGCACGGACAGCCGCCCGGCCGCGGCGAAGAAGGATCCCACGAAGGCCATCGTGGCCGGCCGACAGCGGGTTTGCGGGCCCGGGGGGAGCGTAAAGTTGCCTCGTGGCAGATCCCCGCGGACCCGACGCCTATCGGCCCGCGCCGGGTGAGATTCCCGAGTCCCCAGGGGTCTACAGGTTCCGCGACGCCCACGGCCGGGTGGTCTACGTCGGCAAGGCGAAGTCGCTCCGGCAGCGGCTCAATTCCTACTTCGCCGACTTCGCCAGCCTGCACCCGCGCACGCAGATGATGCTGACGACGGCGGCGGGCGTGGAGTGGACCGTGGTCGGCACCGAGGTCGAGGCGCTGCAGCTGGAGTACTCCTGGATCAAGGAGTACGACCCCCGCTTCAACGTCAAGTACCGGGACGACAAGAGCTACCCCTATCTCGCCGTCACCATGGGCGAGCAGTACCCGCGGGTCCAGGTGATGCGCGGCGCCAAGCGCAAGGGCACCAGGTACTTCGGCCCCTACAGTCACGCCTGGGCCATCCGGGACACGGTGGACACCCTGCTCCGGGTGTTCCCGGTGCGAACCTGCTCGGCGGGGGTGTTCAAGCGATCGGCCCAGATCGGCCGCCCCTGCCTGCTCGGCTACATCGGCAAGTGCTCCGCGCCGTGCGTCAAGCGGGTCAGCGAGGACGAGCACCGCGCGCTGGCCGAGGACTTCTGCGACTTCATGGCGGGGCAGACCGCCCGTTTCGCCGGCCGGCTGGAAGCCGAGATGAAGCAGGCCGCGCGCGAAGAGGAGTTCGAGCGCGCGGCCCGGCTCCGGGATGACCTGCGAGCGCTCGAGCGCGCCATCGAGAAGCAGGCGGTGGTCCTCGGCGACGGCACCGATTGCGACGTGATCGCCCTGGCCGAGGACCAGCTCGAGGCGGCCGTGCAGGTCTTCTACGTGCGCGGCGGCCGGGTCCGCGGCCAGCGCGGCTGGGTGCTGGACAAGGTCGAGGACGTGACCACGGCCGGCCTGGTGGAGCATTTCCTCGGCCAGGTCTACGGGGACGCCCACACCGACGCCGAGGCGGTCAACGCGGGCATGCCCCGCGAGGTCCTGGTGCCGGAGCTGCCGCCGGACCGGGACGCGATGACGCAGTGGCTGACCGAACGCCGCGGTGGCCCGGTCGAGCTGCGGGTGCCGCGGCGCGGTGACAAGAAGGCGCTGCTGGAGACCGTGGCCCGCAACGCCGGCCAGACGCTCGCGCTGCACAAGACCCGTCGCGCCAGTGACCTGACCACGCGCAGCAAGGCGCTGAGCGAGATCCAGGAGGCCCTCGGCCTGGACGACGCGCCGCTGCGGATCGAGTGCTACGACGTATCGAACCTGCAGGGCACCCACGTGGTCGCGTCGATGGTCGTGTTCGAGGACGGCCTGGCGCGCAAGAGCGAGTACCGCCGGTTCGCGATCAAGGGCACCGACGGCACCGATGACATCTCCTCGATCTTCGAGGTGATCACCCGCCGGTTCCGGCGCTACCTGGCCGAACG
>PMOU01000458.1 GCA_003161205.1 Actinomycetota bacterium
CTTGGAGTAACCCCAGCCCCATTCGAAGTTGTCCAGCAGCGACCAGACGAAGTAGCCGGCCAGGTTGGCGCCGTCCTTGATGGCCCGCGCGGCCGCCTCCAGGTGCAGGTGCAGATATCTCACCCGCTCGAGGTCGTTCACCTCGCCCTGCGGATCCACGTAGTCCTCGGCCGCCCGGCCGTTCTCGGTCACGAACAGCGGCAGGCCCGGGGCCTGCCTGGAGATGTCCACCAGGATCTGGTGCAGTCCGCTGGGATCGACGAGCCAGCCCATGTTCGTCCGCTCCAGGTCTTCCGGGAGGTACTCCACGACGCCTGGCATCTGGCAGCGGGCCGGGTTTTCGTTGCGCCTGAGGTCGGACGGGTCCCCGGCCCGCAGGAAGATCGGGGAGTAATAGTTGACGCCGAGGAAGTCCAGCGGCTGCCTGATCGTCTCCAGGTCGCCGTCGGCGATGAGCGCGGCCGGCGGTAGCAGGGCCTGCAGAGCGTGCCCGGGGTACTGGCCGCGGAGCACGGGCTCCAGGTACAGGCCGTTCGCGGCCGCGTCGGTGATCAGCCGGGCCTGCTCAAGGTGGCCGCCGGCGTCGCCCAGCACGCGCACCGGATGCACATCCAAGGTGATGCCGACCTCGGCGGCGCCCAGGCTGCGCAGGGCCTGGGTCGCCAGCCCGTGCGCGAGCAGCAGGTGATGATTGGCCGCCGCCGCGGCAGCGGGATCGCGCAGGCCAGGGGCATGGTCGCCGGTGCGATAGCCGTTGTTGGCGACGACCTGGGGCTCGTTCAGGGTGATCCAGCGGGCTACTCCGTCGCCGAGGGCTTCCGCGGTCAGCGCGGCGTACTCCGCGAACCGCTGGGCCGTGCTGCGGACGGCCCAGCCGCCCTCGTCCTGGAGTTCCTGGGGCAGATCCCAGTGGTAGAGGGTGACAGTGGCCGCGATGCCATGCTCGGCGAGTTCGTCGAGCAGCCTGCGGTAGTAGTCCAGGCCCCGCACGTTCACGGCGCCGCGGCCGCCCGGCTGCACCCGGGGCCAGGAGATCGAGAACCGGTAGGAACTCAGTCCGAGCGAGGCCATCAGCGCGACGTCCTCGCGGTAGCGGTGGTAGGAGTCGCAGGCGATATCGCCGGTGTCACCGCCGCGCACCCGGCCCGGAGTATGGCTGAAGGTATCCCAGACCGAGGGGCCCTTCCCGTCGGCGCCCGGTGCTCCTTCGATCTGGTACGCGGCGGTCGATGCTCCCCAGATAAACCCCTGGGGGAAGCCCAGGGCGCCGTCGGCATCTGCTGCCGTTCCCGTCATCAGCCTCTCCTTAACTGTTCGGCCACGGACCTTGACGGCCCCTGTGCTGAGGGTTAGTGTAAGCGCTTAGATTTCGGTTGTAAACGCTTACATGTCTGCTAAGTGGCACTTTGATGTCGCGTTCGCAGACCCGGTATTTCGACTCGCAGACCTGGTTTCAAGGGAAAACAGCAATGCCGCTGATCGGAAATTCGTGGTAACTCTCTACGACGTGGCACGCCTCGCCGGCGTCTCCACCGCGACCGTCTCGCGGGTGGTACACGGCCAGGACCGCGTCCGCGAGGCCACCAGGATCCGGGTGCGGCAGGCCATCGAGGAACTCGGCTACGTACCCGACGGCGCCGCCCAGAGCCTGTCCCGCCGGCGCAAGGACGTCATCGGCCTGGTGTGCGTGGAGCGCCTGCAGCAGCAGTACGACATCGAGAACATGAACTTGCTGTTCTATGACGAGGTGCTGCGCGGCGTCGAGGCCTGGATCCGCGACCACGAATGGTCGCTGCTCATCACCTTCCTGCAGGGCGCCAACGACCCTGGCTTTCCCCGCATCGAGTCGTTCTCCGGCAAGGCGGACGGCATCTTGATCGGCGAGGGAATCGTGCCCTCCCCCTTCATCGAGCGTCTCGCGGCGCGTATCCCCGTGGTGATCTTCGCCGGCACGCCGGACGAGAAATCCGCCGACGTGGTGACGGCGGACAACCTCTCCGGCTCGGCCGCGGTGGTCACCCACCTCATCCGCGAGCACGACCGGCGGCGGCTGTTCTGGGTGCACGGGCCGGCGGATTCCCCGGACTCGTGCGAGCGGCGGCTCGGCCTGGACTACGTGCTCCGGGCCAACCCGCAATCCCAGCTCGTCGGTTTCTACCAGGGCTTCTACAGCGTGCAGAGCGGCGAGGAAGCGGGCGAGGCGCTGCTGGCGCTGCCCCGGGAGAACTTCCCCGACGCGGTCGTCTCCGCCAACGACCAGATGGCGATCGGGGTGCTCAGGGCCCTGGCCCGGGCAGGCGTCCGGGTACCGCAGGACGTGGCCGTGGTCGGCTTCGACGACATCTTCCCCGGCAGCCTCGGCGATCCTCCGCTCACCACGGTTCATCAGCCGATGCGCATGCTGGGCGAGCGGGCCTGCGCCCGGCTGCTCGATCGCATCGCCAACCCGTCCATGCCTCCCGCGGTCGAGCTGCTGCCCACTGAGCTCGTGCTGCGATCCAGCTGCGGCTGCCCGCCCGGCACCGTCATCCGCCAGCCCGTGCCGGCCCTGGGCCTGCCGCGCCCGGATCCGGACACCGCCGCGTCCCTGCTGACCCTCCCGCCGGGTCCCAAGCCAGCCCGCCGGCGTGCCCGGCAAGCAGCGAAGGCCTAGGAGCCGCCATGTCCTTTCTTCTCCGCCGCCTCAGTTTCTATGTCGTCGCAGCCTGGGTGGCGCTCACCATCAACTTCTTCATCCCGCGCGCCATGCCGGGAAACGCCGTGGAGAGCATCATGGCGAAGTTCCCCGATCTGCAGCCGGCCGCCTACAAGGCCCTGGAGGCGATGCTCGGGGTGGGACATCCGGGCTCGATCTGGCACCAGTACGGGTCCTACCTGGTCGACGTCGCCCACTTCAACTTCGGCACCGACGTCACGCAGTACCCCGCCTCGGTCTCGACATTGCTGGGCGAGTCCATCCCGTGGACCCTTACCCTGGTCGGCTCGGCGACGGTGATCGCCTTCGTGATCGGCACCGGACTCGGCATCGTTGCGGGCTGGCGGCACGGCGGCGCGCTTGACCGGGCGCTGCCGGGCCTGATGTTCCTGCAGGCGATCCCCTACTTCTTCTTCGCGCTGATCCTGATCGAGCTGTTCGCGGTCAAGCTGCACGTCTTCCCGCTCGGCCAGGGATACGGCGAGGGCCTGGTACCCGGCTGGCACTGGGGGTTCATCGGCAGCGCCATCTACCACTCGCTGCTCCCCGCGCTCACCATCGTGCTCACCTCGATCGCCGGCTGGATGCTGCAGATGCGCAACGTGATGATCACGACGGTCGGTGAGGACTACGTGATCGCGGCCCAGGCCAAGGGCCTGCACAACCGCAGGGTCATCTTCACCTACGCGGCGCGCAACGCCATCCTGCCGCAGCTGCAGGGGTTCGGCCTGGCGCTCGGCTTCGTGGTCTCAGGCGCCCTGATCATGGAGATCGT
>PMOU01000058.1 GCA_003161205.1 Actinomycetota bacterium
AGCATCAAGCTCGAAACGGCGAATCCGGTCCGCAGCTTCAAGGCCCGCGGCACCGAGGTCGTCGCGAGCCTGCTCGCCGGTAATGGGTCGCGCGCCGTGGTGTGTGCCAGCGCGGGCAACCTCGGCCAGGCCCTCGCCTGGTCCGGTCGCGGCCGCGGGCTCGACGTCACCGTCGTGGCATCCCGCTTTGCGCCCGCGGCCAAGCTTGATCGCATCCGCGCACTGGGCGCCCGGCTGGAGCTGGTGGACGGCGACTTCGACCTGGCTCGCGAGCGGGCGGCGGCCATCGCGCGGTACGACGGCATCCGGCTGGTCGAAGACAGCCTGGACATCGAGACCTGCGAGGGCGCGGCGACCATCGGCCTGGAACTGGTCGACGCCATGCCATCGTTCGGCACCGTGCCATCGTTCGACGCGGTCCTGATTGCTCTGGGCGGCGGGGCCATGGCCACCGGCGTGGGTCACGTGCTGAAGGCCATGGCGCCCGGAGTCGAGGTGATCTGCATCCAGCCGCTGGGCGCACCGGCGATGACGTACTCGTGGCGCCAGCGGAGCGTCGTCACCACCGACTCGACGGACACCATCGCTGATGGCGTCGCCGGCCGGCGTCCCATCCGGGCCGTCCTGGAGGATCTCCTCCTGGTCGCTGACGACGCCGTCCTGGTCCAGGAGGCGTCGATCATCGCCGGTATGCGGATGCTCCTGCACCACGCTGGCCTGGTCGTCGAGCCGTCGGCCGCGCTCGGCATCGCGGCGATCCTCGAAGACCGCGACCGCTTCGCCGGCCGGCACGTCGTCACCATCGTGTGCGGCAGGAACGTCGACGTCGACGCCTATCACCGCTGGGTCGGCGCGGCTCCCAGCCACAGGTCCTGAGAACGCCGTGACCCGGCGTCCCGTCAGCCGGGCGCCGGCCCGGCCCGTGCGGCTACGATCAGATGTCGTTCGCACCTTGTCGGCCCTAGCCAGATGGAGCATCAGTGGATCCCGAGACCGTCGACCAGAACTACGCTCAGCTGCAGCAGCAGGGTCAGCAAACGGCCGCCCTGATCCAGGCGCTGGCCGGCAAGTTGCAGGCCGCCGCCGCGGCGGGCGACACCAACGCCCGCGAGTGGTCGCTCGACCTGAAGGAGATAACGCTCGGCGTGCAGCAGGAGGAAGGGCAGGTCTCGCTCTTGCTGCAGTCCATCCACTCGATGGTCGACAACCACGTCCAGGCCGCCGCGCCACCCCAGGACCAGCTGCCCCAAGATCAGCAGCCTCAGTACCAGCAGCAGCCCCAGTACCAGCAGCCGCAATATCAGCAGCCCCAGTACCAGCCCCAGTACCAGCCCCAGCCGCAGTACCAGCAGCCGCAGTACCAGCAGGGTGGCGGCGGCACGCTGCAGCGGTTCCTCGGCGGCGGGTTCGGCCGCGCGATTGTGACCGGCGCCGGCTTCGGCATCGGCGACGACCTCATCAACAAGATCTTCTAGCCGAACGAGCCGTGGTGCGGCCCACCCGCACCGGCTCAGGCTCTTAAGATGCCAACGACTGGGCCGATCGGCGATTCGAGAGACAGCTCCGCGGGCGAGCGGTGAGCACTCAGCTCGCCGCGGCCAGCAGGTCGCGCTGGTGCCGCTGGCACCAGAGCCGCGCCCGGGCGGCGATTCCCGCCACGGTGCGCCAGTGGTCGGCGAAAGCCTGGTGGCCGGCGGCTGCGGCCTCGGTGACGATCGCATACACCCAGTCGTGATTGGCCAGCACGGCCTCGGCCACCTGACGGCGGTCGGCCCGGGGCAGCCCGCTGGCATCCAGGAAGATCCGGAATCTGTCGACCGCCCGGCCCTGACGGCTGTCGGCGATGTCCCGGTCGTCCATCAGCGGCGCCCAGTAGCGTGCGGCCGCGGCGAAGTCCCAGGCGGCGCTGCCGGGGCCAGCCCAGTCAAAGTCGATCAAGCCGATGGCCTGGCCGTCACGGAACACCAGGTTGGCCGGGTGCACGTCGTTGTGGCTGACCAGGCCGGTCCGGAACCGAGCCGGGATCGGCCGGGGCCACCGGTAGCCGGCTGGGTCGAAGGACGCCGCGGCCAGGTGGTAGCGCCTCAGCAGATCGGCCACGCTCACCAGCGCGGCGTCGGTGAGCGTGTCCTCAGTCAGGGGCGGGACCGCGGCCTGTCCGTCAATGTAGCTCAGCATCTCGGTTACGTGCCCAGCCGCCAGAACCCGGGGGGCGCCGTCGAAGCCGGCTGCTGATAGGTGGGCGAGCAGGGCATGGGTGGCCGGCCAGCAGGGCGCGATGGGCCTGACTACAGTGTCGCCGACGCGAACGACCAGGCCGCGGTTGGCGGTGCCGCCGGCTAGCGGCCCGTCTGCCCGCCGTCCGTCGGCCGGGAACATCTGCTGGCTAGGGACTGCCGTCGCGCTGTCTGGCCAGGCTGAGCAGGGTTCGGGCGAGTCTTGAGTGCGTGACCAGGCCATGAACTAGCCCTCCTCGGATTGCGGCGCATACCGCAGGGCTCTTGGCGACGCCATAGGCGGCGGCGAGGACGAACGGGATCCGCTCGAGCGCGGGGCCAGGCGTCACGATCATGCGGTGATCAAGAGGCGTCGCGACTGATCTGCCGTCCTGACCGACGAAAACCCCCGCCACCTCAGCGCATACTCCGAGCGAGGCCAGGGCATCGCGCTCGGCCGGGGTGACGGCGTCATAGACCGTCGACAGCCCGGGTGCCCAGGCGCCGATGGCGACCACGGCGATGGTCACCGAGGACACGAGGGCGAAGGCACCCGCGATGTCGCCCTGGCGGCGCATCGCCGCGGCCGTTTGGGCGTCGTCCAGGATCATCGGGGCATAAAAGACGTGTGCCGGGCCGCCGCCGAGGCGGGCTACGCTGCGGACCAGGTCGAGCAGGTCCCGGCCGTCGGGTGGGGGCACGGCCCCGGTCAGCTGGACGATGGGGCACGGCGGGATCTGGGTCAGCGAGGCCGCGAGTCCGCTCAACGTGCGTGACCACGACATACCTAGGACGTCGCCGGGCGTGATAAGGTCCATCAGCGCCTGCCCCAGGGCTTCGCCTAGGCGGTACCGCAGCGCCTGCTCGTCGTCGTCGGGAAAGTTGAACACGAAGGCGTGCTTGAGCCCGAAGGCCGAGCACAGCTCCGCTGACAGGCCGGCGTCCAGGCTCCCGCCGGGCAAGCCGATCTCGATGCGGACCATTCCCGCATCACGGGCGGAATCGAGCAGCCGGGCCACCCTGAATCGGCTGATACCTAGCTGGTCGGCGATGTCGATCTTGGAGACGCCTTCCAGGTAGAACTGGCGCGCCACCCGGGCGGCCAGGACGAGTTCGGACGGACGATCTGCCGACAAGCCGGCCATTTAGCCTCCAGTCCAAGAGGATTTGATCGCTCATTTGAGCATCTAGGTCTCATATTTGCAGCTTTTCTTGACTTTGCCTAGGGACAAGATCAGTGTGAAGTCATGATTCATTTGAGCGGTGATCACTCAGATGAGCACATCAGAACCCGGAGCCGTGGCAGCGTAGGAGGCTCTTTATGAGGACCGGAACGTGGGATATCCCCATGGCCGGGGCCATCGCCGCTGCTGAATGGATGTCGAGGCCAGCAACTGAGGCACCGGGTCGGCGGAGCAGTGCGCGCGGCGGTGATGGTCAACGGCGTGAAGCCATGACCTGCACGATCGAGCACGGCAATGCTCTTGGCCGGCCGGTCATCCACGGATCCTGATCAGTCCTGCCCCGTCACAGCAATCCTCGTCGTTGCGGAGGTTCGTTCATGAGCCATTCCCCCTTCAGGCTCCGTATGCTCGGGGCGGTGAGCTGCGTCGCTGCCCTGGCGACGGTGGCTGCCTGTTCGAGCAGCGGCTCGAGCGCTAGTAGCAGCAGTTCCAGTAGCGATTCCGGCACGATTACCGTGGCCGTGGTATCCAATCCGCTGATCACCGGGCAGATGATCCCGCTGACCTCCTCCAATTTCGAGAAGCAGTACCCGGGCATCAAAGTCAAGTTCGCCACGTACACCGAAGGCGACCTGCGGGCCGCGATCGAAAAGGACGTCGCGACGCACAGCAACGCGTTCAACGTCATCATGATCGGCCCGTACGAGGCGCCGCTGTTCGCGAANNTGTACGCGGTGCCGTTCTACGGCGAGTCGTCGATGCTGTACTACCGCAAGGACCTGTTCAAGGCGGCCGGGATCACCATGCCGGCGCACCCGACCTGGACGCAGGTGGCGAGCTACGCGGCCAAGCTGAACCAGCCCGGCAAGACGGCAGGGATCTGCCTGCGCGGCCTGGCGGGCTGGGGCGACAACATGGCGTCGCTGGACACCGTGGTCAACACCTTCGGCGGTGAGTGGTTCAACACCAAGTGGCAGCCGCAGCTCACCTCGCCCGCGTTCGAGGCCGCGACGAACTTCTACGTCAACCTGATCCGCAAGGACGGCGAGGCCGGCGCGTCCAACGACAGCTTCNNAAGTGCGCGATGTGGTACGACTCGACGGTCGCCGCGACCTCCATCACGGGCAGCTTCCCGTCGATCGCCGCCGAGACCGGGTACGCCCTGGCGCCGGTCGACAAGACGACATCCTCCGGGTGGCTGTGGTCGTGGGCGCTGGGCATCCCGCAGGGCACCGCGAATGCCGGCGCCGCCTGGAAGTTCGCGTCCTGGGCCACCTCCCAGCAGTACGACTCGCTGGTCGCGTCCAAGTACGGCTGGGCCGCGGTCCCGCCGGGCAGCAGGACATCCCTGTACAACAACCCGTCTTACCTGAAGGCGGCCGCGGCGTTCGCGCCGATCACGCTGTCCTCGATCGACGGGACGGACCCGGATCACCCGACCGTGAACCCGGTCCCCTACGTCGGGGTCCAGTACGTCGACATCCCGCAGTTCGAAACTCTCGGTGTGACGGTCGGCCAGCAGATCGCGGGTGCGATCGCCGGCACGGAGAGCGTCAGCCAGGCGCTGCAGGCCAGCCAGGCCGCAGCCTCGGCGTACACGCCAGCTGAACTGTCCGCCGGTTAACGCGCGCCCGGCGGGACCCCGGCATGACCCGGGGTCCCGTCGGTCGTGTCATGTCCGATAGGAGGGCTTGGCAGTGGCCGTAGTCGAAACGGGCGCGGCGCCGTCGGTGGCCGCGATCCGGCCGCGGGGGGCCAGCCGCCGGGAGGGGTGGCAGCGCCGCCTCCCGCTGCTCCCGGCGTTGATCTATGTGATAGTCGTGACCCAGATCCCGTTCGTGGTGACGCTGTGGTACAGCTTCCAGAACTACTTCTTCGACGTGCCCGCTCCGGCGCACTTCACCGGATTCACCAACTACACCCAGGCGTTCACCAACGCGGCGTTCCGCGGGTCGCTACTGCGTTCGGTGGAAATGACCGTCACCGCGGTAATCGTCTCCATGGTCCTGGGCGTGGCCTTCGCGGTGCTGCTGGACCGCAAGTTCTTCGGCCGCAGCATCGTCCGGACGCTGATCATCACCCCGTTCCTGGTGATGCCCGCGGCGGCGGCGCTGGTGTGGGCCGGGCCGATGCTCGACCCGAACTTCGGGCTGCTGAACTGGCTGCTGGAGCCGTTCGGCGTTCATCACGTGGCGTGGCTGTCCACCCATGCGCTGGGCGCGGTGATCGTGGTGATGATCTGGCAGTGGACGCCGTTCATGACCCTGATCGTGTTGGCCGGCCTGCAGAGCCAGCCGTCCGACACGCTGGAGGCGGCCAAGGTCGACGGCGCCGGGGCGTTCGCCACGTTCCGCGAGCTGACCATCCCGCACCTGCGGCCCTACATCGAGCTCGGCATCCTGCTCGGCTCGATCTACCTGGTCAACGTGTTCGACCAGGTGCGGCTGATGACCAACGGCGGCCCGGGGACCTCCACCACCAACCTGCCCTTCTATCTCTACCAGCAGGTCAACTTCGCGTTCGACGTCGGCGGCGCCGCCGCGGCCGGTGTCATCACCGTCATCTTGACCATCATCGTGGCTACCTTCGCGCTGCGGATGTTCGCCCGGGTCTTCCAGTTCGAGGAGGCAGGCATATGACGGCGTTGCCGGCGCGGAGCCGCCAGCCCGGAGGACAGCGAGTCCGCGAGTTGTCGGCGCAGGTCGGCTGGGGGATCTTCACCTGGGTGGTGGGGATCGCGTTCTTCCTGCCGGTGCTGTGGATGCTGCTCACCGCGTTCAAGCCCGAATCCGCCGCGGAAACCTGGCCGCCCAAGTTCACCTTCAGCCCGACCCTGGCCGAGTTCCGGCTGGTGTTCTCGGGCATGGGCCCGTTCCTGACCCACTCGGTGATCGCCACCATCGGCTCCACCATCTTGGTGCTGGTGCTGGGCGTGCCCGCGGCTTACGCCCTGTCCGTGCACCCGGTCAAGCACTGGCGCGACGGGCTGTTCTTCTTNNACCGCGATGAACCTGCCGCTGGCGATCTGGATGATCCGCTCCTTCATGCTCGAGGTCCCCAAGGAACTGCTCGAGGCGGCCCGCCTCGACGGCGCCGGGCGGATCAGGGAGATCACCGGTGTCATCTTGCCCGTGGTCTCGCCCGGGCTGGTCTCGACCGCCCTGATCTGCGTGATCTTCGCGTGGAACGAGCTGTTCCTCGCGCTGAACCTGACCACGGTGAACGCCGCGACCATGCCGATGTTCCTGATCAGCTCGGTTCCCCAGGAAGGCCTCTACATCGCGCACCTATCCGCGGCGGCCACGGTGGCCTCGGTCCCGGTGATCGCCGTCGGCTGGATCGCCCAGCGCTCCCTGGTCCGCGGCCTGTCGATGGGAGCCATCAAGTGAGCCACGCAGCAAGCCCTGCACCATCCAGCACCGCACCCGGCGGAGGTCCCCGATGGCTCGTGTGAAGTACGTCTCGGCTACCCGCGTCTACACCAAAGACGCCAAACCCGCGGTCAACGCCCTGGACCTGGACATCAAGGACGGCGAGTTCATGGTCCTGGTCGGGCCGTCCGGATCCGGCAAGACCACCGCCCTGCGGATGCTCGCCGGCCTGGAGCCCCTGGACGGCGGCAGCATCGAAATCGGCGACCGGGACGTGACCTGGGTCCCCCCCAAGGACCGGGACATCGCGATGGTCTTCCAGAANNCAGAACTACGCCCTGTACCCGCAGAAAACCGTCGCGGAGAACATGGGCTTCGCCCTGAAAATGGCCCGCGTTTCCCGCGATGAACGCGAACGCCGGGTCAAAGAAGCCGCCCGCCTGCTCGACCTGGACGACGAGCTGCTTGCGCGCAAGCCCAAGGCCCTGTCCGGCGGGCAGCGGCAGCGGGTCGCGATGGGACGGGCCATCGTCCGCGAACCCCAGGTCTTCCTGATGGACGAGCCG
>PMOU01000401.1 GCA_003161205.1 Actinomycetota bacterium
TGGCCGCCGGGCGCGGCGCCCAGTGCGGCCTCGGCCGTGTCCCGGCTCTGGGCGCCGTCCTGGCCCCAGAACGTCGCGCTGTCCGCCAGCACCGTGTAGATCTCCCACCGCTCCCCGCTAGGCGCGCCCTTCACCCAGAACTTGTCCTGCCGCGCGTAACAGCAGGTCGTGTCCCGCTCATCGACCGAGGCCAGTCCGGCCTCGGCCAGGCGGGTCTGCTCGGCGTCGACGGTGTCGGTATCCGCGACCTCGACGCCGAGGTGGTTCAGGCTGCCGCCCTGGCCGGGGTTCTCCAGCAGGATGAGCTTGAGCGGCGGCTCGGTGATGGCGAAGTTCGCGTAGCCGGGCCGCTGCTTGGCCGGCCCGGTGCCGAACAGCTTGGTGTAGAACGCGATCGACTCGGTCAGGTCATCGACGTTGAGGGCGAGCTGGACACGTGACATGACGGCCTCCCGAAGCTACATATTGACGTTTGTCTATGTCTGACGTCCTGAGCTTGCCATAAGACATCGGCGGATGTCAATATAGATGCATGTCGAATTCTCTGGCGCTGCTGACTCCGGCCGAGTCGGCGGCGTGCTGTTCGCCGCTGTCCGCGCAGCCGCTCACGATGGAGCAGGCCGAGCAGGTAGCTCCGCTGCTCAAGGCCCTGGCCGACCCGGTCCGGCTGCGNNGCCCGCCCGCAGGCCCTGGCCGCCATCGGCGCCCTGATCGGCTGCACCCCGCTGTAACCAGAATCGCCGCCCGGAAGGCAGGAAGCCATGACCACGCCGGCCGAACTCGACCAAGTCCGCGAACGGGTCCGCGCCCGGTACGCCGAGGCCGCCGACACCGTTCTAGCTGGCGAGAGCTTCCGCGTCCTGCGACCCGGCGGCCGCCTCGGCGTCTCCGACATCCTGGCCGAGGACCACCTCACGCCCGCCGAGCGCGCCGAACGCGGCGGCCCGATCGGCTGCATCGCCGGCGCCCTGTCCTTCACCGAGTACCACGACGGGCTCACCGAAGCCGGCTTCACCGGCATCAGCATCAGCCCGACGCACGAGGTCGCTCCCGGCCTGCACTCCGCCATCATCCGGGCGGTCAAGGCCTAGCCAATCCCGCCCTGGACCATGCCGAACCCGGCCGAAAACGTGCGCATCGAGGCGATGACCAGCGCGCATGCTGCGGCCGTGCCGAGCNNGCCGAGCCGATTGCTTGGGCGAGGCGTCCTGAGTCGGTGCGCAGCGCGGCGAGTGAGGATTCCCGCCAGGCGGCGGTGTCGTATCCCTGGGCCTGGTCGATGGCCTGCATCAGGGTCTCGATTTTGTCGGCGTCGTGCGCTGCGCGTGATTCTGGTGTCTGGGTGGCTTCGGGTACGGCGGTGGTGACGTAGGCGGCCGACCGAGGGGACGTCGCCGATCCGGGTAGCCGCCGCTATAAGGGCAACCGCGACACGCGATCGTTCGAATTCACGTACACCCGAGCTCGATGCTGCCCAGCCGGTCAGCGGTCACGGTCACCACATCGCCGCCCCGCACCGGAACGGCCGCCGTCAACCCGCCGGACAGTACGATGTCCCCGGCCCGCAGGCCTTCGTTCTCACTGGCCAGCGACCGGACCAGCCAGGCGACCGCCGCCGCCGGGTGGCCGAGCGCCGCGGCGCCCGCGGCCGTCGCCACCACCTCGCCGTTGTGCTCCAGCACGACGCCGATCAGCCGCAGGTCAAGCCCGGCGGCCGGGACGGCGGTCCCGACCAGGTAGCGCCCCGCCGAGGTGTTGTCCGCGACCACGTCCGGCATGGTGAACTTGTAATCGGTGTACCGGGAGTCGAGTACCTCGATGCCGACCGCCACCGAGGCGGTGGCCGCCAGCACCGTCGACGAAGTGACCGAGGGCCCGGCTAGATCCGCCCCCATGATGAAGACGATCTCCGGTTCGCACCGGGGCTGGATGTGATCGGACACCACGAGCGGCTCGCCGAGGTCGAGTGCGTCCGCGGCGGCCAGGTGGCCGCGGATCGGCTCGTGCACCCCGACCTGCGCCTGCTTCGCACGGGAGGTCACGCCCAGCTTCCAGCCCGCCAGCGGGCGGGCCTCGAGCCGCAGCAGCCGCTGCACCTCGTAGGCCGCGCCCAGCGAGAAGTCGCCAAGCTCTGCGGACAGCGAGTCGAGCGGGGACCGGTCGGCCCGGGCCTTGGTCAGCCGCGCCGCGATCTCGTCAGGAGAAGTCATAGCAGAGTCCTTAATCGATCACGCGGACGGTGAGGGGACCGAGGCGGTCGAAATCGGCGCGGAACACGTCCCCGGCCCGCATCGGCACGGCGGCGTGCAGCGCTCCGGTCATGATCAGGTGCCCGGCTTCCAGCTTGGCTCCCATCTCGCCCAGGGTGTTCGCGAGCCAGGCCACGACCCGGACCGGGTCGCCAAGCGCGGCCGCCCCCGCACCCGTGTCAATCAGTTCGCCCTGCCGCGTGAGCACCATCCCGATCAGCCGTGGATCCACCCCGTCCAGCGGCACCAGCCGGCTCGAGATGGCCACCGCTCCGTTGGACGCCAGGTCAGCAACGGTGTCCGCCAGCTTGATCCGCCAGTCGGCGAACCGGGAATCGACGATCTCCACCGCGGCGGTCATCCCGGCGATCGCACGGCGGGCGTCCAGCACGCTCACGCCCGGACCCGCCAGCGGCGAGGAGAGCACGAAGGCGATCTCGGCCTCGAGCTTCGGCTGGATAAAGGAACCAACCGAGACGCTGTCGCCGTCGGCGTAGACCGTGGAGGCCAGCACCGGCCCGTAGTCCGGCTGGTCGACCCCGATCATCTGCTGCATCGGCTTGGAGGTAAGTCCCACCTTGTAGCCGGTGATGCGGTCGCCGTCGGCCAGCAGCATGCTGGTGAGCTGCTGCTGCACGGCATAGCCGTCGGCCATGCCGAGGTCGGGGTCGGCGTCGGTGAACGGCTCGATCGGCTGCCGGGTGCGGCGGGCCTCGTACAGCGCCCTGGCCTTGCCGGCCACGTCGGTCAACGGCATCTCAGTCTTCCTTCGCTGGTGCATGGACACAGAAAGTTCCGGCGACTAGCCCAGGCGGCGGGACGCCGCCCCGGCCGCATCCATGATCGTCGCTGCGACCTCGAGCTGTCTACCGCGGCTTGCGCCCGCCCCTTCGATGCCGCCTGTTCACCGCGGCGATAGCCGGGTGACCTAGAGAGCTCGGGCGGCCGGGGACTGGGGCTGCGGGGACCTGGGGCTAGGGAGCGTACTGCCCGAGGACCAGGGAGCCGGAGCTGTGTCCTGTCCTGAGCACCGCGATGGCCAGCTGGCTGGCACCTGGGTGCCACGACGCTAGCTGTACTTTGGTCGTGAAGTTCAGCTCGGCCACCAGGCTGTCGGTGCTGGCCGGCCAGCCAAAGCCGACCAGGGCATCGCTGCTGACCCAGGTCTGCGGTACGACCGTCAGGCGGCCGCTGGCCATGGACGCCAGCTCCAGCTGGACCGCCAGCTCACCGTCATCCGCGTTGTCACTGAAGCTGACCTGGAGCGCCAGCA
>PMOU01000674.1 GCA_003161205.1 Actinomycetota bacterium
GCCGCGAAGGCGCAGGAGGACTGAGATGGCACACAAGAAGGGCGCGTCATCTAGCCGTAACGGCCGTGACTCCAATGCCCAGCGGCTCGGCGTCAAGCGGTTCGGCGGCCAGCAGGTGAACGCCGGCGAGATCATCGTCCGCCAGCGTGGCACGCACTTCCACCCGGGCGACGGTGTCGGCCGGGGCAGTGACGACACGCTGTTCGCGCTGGTCGAAGGCAAAGTTCAGTTCGGTATGCGTCGCGGCCGCCGGGCCGTGAGTATCGTCGCGGCCGAGCCTCCGGCGTAGGTCCGCCGAGGTAGAAGGTAGTTCAACCTAGAAGGCGGGCCCGGGCAACCCGGCCCGCCTTTTTCATGCATCAGGGAGATGGGCATTGTGGCGGAGTTCGCCGACCGGGTCACGCTGCAGGTGCAGGCTGGCCACGGTGGGAACGGCTGCGCCTCGGTTCACCGCGAGAAGTTCAAGCCGCTCGGCGGCCCGGACGGGGGTAACGGCGGCCGCGGCGGTGACGTGATCCTCGAGGTGGACGCGAGCTCGGCGACCTTGCTCGATTTCCACCGCCGTCCCGTCCGCCGGGCAGGCAACGGCAAGCAGGGCGAAGGGTCGAACCGCAGCGGCGGCAACGGTCCCGACCTGGTCATCGCGGTGCCGAACGGGACCGAGGTGAAGACCGCGGACGGCGAAGTGCTCGCCGACCTCATCGGCGTCGGCACCAGGTACGTGGCCGCGGCGGGCGGCCGCGGCGGCCTGGGTAACGCCGCCCTGGCGAGCCCGCGGCGCAAGGCCCCCGGATTCGCCCTCAAGGGCGAGCCAGGGGAGCAGCGTGACCTGATCCTGGAGCTCAAGACGGTCGCCGACGTCGGGCTGGTCGGCTTCCCGAACGCCGGGAAATCCTCGATCATCTCGGCGATGTCCGCCGCCCGGCCGAAGATCGCCGATTACCCGTTCACCACCTTGATCCCGAACCTCGGCGTGGTCGAAGCCGGCGAGGTCCAGTTCGTCGTCGCCGACGTGCCCGGCCTGATCCCGGGGGCCAGTCAGGGTAAGGGCCTGGGCCACGACTTCCTGCGGCACGTGGAGCGCTGCTCCATCCTGGTCCACGTGCTCGACTGCGCCGCCGAAGCCGCCGAGCTGCCCGGCCGGGCCCCGGTGGCGGACCTGGCCGCGCTCGAGGAGGAACTGGCCGCCTACGGTGACGCGACCGGCGCCGAGCTGCTCACCCGGCCCAAGCTCATCGCGCTGAACAAGATCGACGTGCCGGCTGCCAGGGAACTCGCGAACCAGATAAAGCCCGAGTTCGAGGCCCGCGGCTACCAGGTTTTCGAGATCTCCGCCGCGACGGGGGAGGGCCTGCGNNCAGCTCGGCTTCGCGATGGCGGCGCTGGTCGCCGCGGACCGGGCCGCCCGTCCCGCCGAGCAGCCCGCCGAACGGGTCAGGATCCACGTCAAGGCCACCGATGAGCCGGGCTTCGAGGTGGTGCGGATCGGCGAGAGCTTCCTCATCCGGGGCGAGAAGCCCTTGCGGTGGGTCAGGCAGACCGATTTCACCAACGACGAGGCGGTGGGGTACCTGGCGGACCGGCTGGCCCGCCTCGGCGTGGAGGAAGCGCTCGCCGAGGCCGGTGCCGAGCCAGGCGCCGAAGTCATGATCGGCGAGCTGGACGACGCCGTGGTATTCGACTGGGAACCGGCCGCCCCGATGGCCAGCGGAGCCAGCGGCTTCGGCCAACACAGCGGCCACGCGGGGCATAGTGCCAAGGGCAGGCGCCCCCTCGGCCCCCGCGGGACCGACCCCCGCATGTAATCATGACCGCTATCTCGAAAGCCCCGGCCGACAATGCCGGGGAGGGCCCGGCCGACAACGCCGGGGCGAGCCGGGCCGACATCGCCGGGGCGGGCCGGGTCGTGGTCAAGGTCGGCTCCTCGTCGCTGACCACGCCCGACGGCGGCATCGCCGACGAGGCGATCCTGGCCCTGGCCGCGGCCCTGGCCACCCGCGTCCAGGCCGGCACGCAGCTCGTGCTGGTGTCGTCGGGGGCGATCGCGTCCGGCCTGGCCCCGCTCGGGCTGGCCCGGCGCCCCAGCGACCTGGCGACCCAGCAGGCGGCGGCCAGCGTCGGGCAGGGCCTGCTCATCGCCAGGTACACCGCGGCCTTCGCCGGTCACGGCATCCGCACGGGCCAGGTCCTGCTGAGCGCCGATGACCTGATGCGCCGGACCCATTACCGTAATGCGCAGCGCACCCTGGACCGGCTGCTCGAGCTCGGCGTGCTTCCGGTGGTGAACGAGAACGACACGGTCGCCACCGACGAGATCAGGTTCGGCGACAACGACCGGCTGGCCGCCCTGGTCGCGCACGTCACGCGCGCGACCGCGCTCATCCTGCTGTCCGACGTCGACGGCCTCTACGACGGCGACCCGCGGCGGGGGAGCGCGCACCAGGTCAAACAGGTCAAAGAGGTGCGCGACCTAGCGGACCTGGACGGAATTATCCTGGGTCGGGGTGCCAAGGCCGGCCAGGGGACTCACAACGGACTTGGTACCGGCGGCATGGCCACCAAGGTGGAAGCCGCGATGATCGCCTCCGCGGCCGGCATCCCGACCGTGGTCACCGATACGGCCAGCGCGCCCGCGGCCCTAGCGGGCGAGCCGGTCGGCACCTACTTCGCGGCGAATGGCCGCAGGCTCTCGACCAGGCTGCTCTGGCTCAAGCACGCCGCCGTGGCCCGTGGCAGCCTGCGCCTCGACGCAGGCGCGGTCGAGGCGGTCATAAAACGAAACGCCAGCCTGCTGCCCGCCGGCATCACCGGCGTCGAGGGAACCTTCGACGCCGGTGATCCGGTGAACCTCTGCGATGAACATGACCACGTCGTCGCGCGCGGCCTGGTGAACTACGACGCCGCCGAGATTCCCGGCCTGATGGGCCGGTCCACCCGGTGGCTGGCGAGCAAGCTAGGCCAGGAGTACGAGCGCGAGGTCGTCCACCGCGACGACCTCGTCATCCTCTAGCCGCCGGCCAGGCCGCTGGGCCGCC
>PMOU01000586.1:0-4291 GCA_003161205.1 Actinomycetota bacterium
CAGCGCGCCGCCGCCGGTCAGCGCTAGCAGCCACGCCGCCACCGCGATCAGCACCGACCCGGGAGCGCGCCCGGTCCCGGCCCGGCGACCCACGCCGGTGAGGGCCCGCTCCCCGCCATCGCCGGTGATCCCGGGCAGGCCGGGCCCGCGCGCTGCGGTGCTCATTGCGCCTCCAGTTCGGGCCCGGCGCGGCGGTCCAGATCCGCCTGTGCTTCGGGCCGGCGGATCTCGGAGGCGTCCCGGAAGCACACCGGGTACCAGGCCTCGCCGTCGTGCCAGCTGGCCAGTTCCGGGACCTGCACGCAGATCTCCCACTCATCGGGGCCGCACCGGGCGACCACCCAGCCAGGCAGCCACGGCCACCCGGCCCGGTCACCGTGTTCCTGCTCACTGGTCCGCGGGTAACGGACCTGCACCCAGGAGTCCTCCGGGAACTCTGGCCCGTTCATGACGTCCTCCAGGCCCCGGTCAGCGTCAGGATCCGCGAGCCATCTCGCTCGGGCAGGACCTGGGTCACCCGGACATCACGGCCCGGCGTGTGATCGACCCACCACCCGGCCAGCGTGCGCGAGTCCCCGGTGCGGCCCGGTGGCGGCCACGGGTGAAAGGTGCAGGTCGGGTCGCGCCTCATGACCGCCCCCGCCCGTCCGTGCCGGCCAGGACCCGGCTCACCGACGTGCGGGTCAGGCCGAACGTCCGCCTGATCGTTGCCAGGCTGTCTCCGGCGGCAGCGGCCGCCGCGATCGCCGCATCACGTTCCCGCCGCGTGGCAGAGACATGGCGGGACCGCGTCGTCCGGCGGTCACGTTCGGCCAGGCCGCCCCAGATGCCATGGGTGATCCCGTTACTGAGGGCGTAGTCCAGGCACGGCTCGCAGACCGGGCACCCCGCGCAGATCCGCCGCGCAGGCGCGGCCGACTCGCCCCTGCCAGGAAAGAACAGGCCGAGGTCGGCGCCGCGGCACGCAGCCAGCTCACGCCACCGCGCCGCGAACGGCGCTGGCGCAGCGGGACTACGGTGACGCGGCGGTCCGGCCGTCACGGGAGGGGCGCGGTGGTGACCCGCGCCCGCCAGGCGACAGCGAACCCGGCCAGGCCGCCCGCATCCAAGCCGCTGGCCGCGAACTCGTCAGCGAACCGGCGCGGGAACCGGCGGGTCGTCCTACGTGCGCCGCGGCAGACCACCGTGTGGGGCAGCGCCCCGGCGATCGCCAGCCGTCGCACCGTCTCCCGAGAGACGCCCAGCCTGGCGGCGAGTTGCGCGGCGGTCAGGAAGTCCGGCTCCTTCGCCGCGGGCGGTTCGGGTAGCCGGGGGCGCGGGATGAGCGCCGCGGCCAGCGCCCGGGCGACTGTTTCCAGCAGCTCAGCCGGGACCGGAGCACCGTCGGGTGGAGGTGTTGGGTGGGGGATAGGGGTCGTGTTAGTTTGCATGGCAGGTCCTGTCGAAGGGGCTGTGCCCCCTGGGTGATCTTGGCGGATGGTCCAGGGGGCCTNNGGCAGGATACGAAAAGTGCCGAGCATGATCATTTAAGTAGCGGCGTTGCAGGTGTCCGGGCGGGAGCTTTTCAGCCTCCGGATAGCGCCATTACCTGCGGACTAATTCTCGGTTAGTTGACCGGAAACGGCATGCTTCGTGTGGTCGGTTGACGGTCCTTGCGTGCCGCTGCGGGGCCGGCTTAGACACGCTGGCCGCATGGCCGAGGCGTCTGGCTGTCCGGTGACGCCGCCTGCGGGATGAGCCGTCACGGTATCCGCGCCGGAGCTTCTCCCCTTCCGAGTGCGAACCGTCGAGGCTCTCGCTGGTCAGCAGCGGCTCGGTAAATCCGCAAATTGTGCGTGATCNNCATCACGAACGATGAACGCGGAACCAGGCACAGGAGGTGACAGGCCGTGGCGACGAATGTGACGTTGCACGCCGGTCACGACATTGCCTACCTCACGGCCGGGCAAGGTGCCGGCGGCTGCGCCGGGGCCATGTCGTACTACACCGCGGGCGGGGAACCACCCGGCCAGTGGGCCGGCAAAGGTACTACGACGCTCGGGCTCAGCGGTCAGGTTGACCCGACGACCATCGGCCGTCTTTACCAGGACAACATCGGGCTTGGCGGTGAGCTGCTAGTCATGCGCCGCCAGTCCAAGGCCGCCGCCGACCGGGAAAACGCGGCAGTGACCGCCTTCCTGGCTGCACACCCGTACGCCAGCGCGACCGAGGTCGCCGGCATCCGGGCGGCCGCACGCGGCCGGGACCCGCATCAGGTCCCGTATTTTGACCTGACCGTCAGCGCGGTCAAGAGCGTCTCGGTGCTGCATGCCTCCTACCGGGTCGCCGCGCAGCAGGCCCGCGACCGCGGCCACGACGACCAGGCGGTCGCGTTCGACGCCCGCGCCGATGAGCTCGAGGACGCGCTAATGGAAGCGGCGCGCGAAGCGGTGGCCTGGCTGGACCGCCACGCCGCCTACACCCGGACCGGGCACCACTCCGCCTCCTCAGGGGAGTGGCGCGACGGCCAGGGGCTGGTCACCAGCTTGTTCCTGCATCACCTGTCCCGGGACGGGGACCCGCAGCTGCATGTCCACGTGGCGATCTGGAACCGGATCCAGCGCGGCGACGGCGCCGACGACCGGTGGCGGACCCTGGATTCGCGCACTCTGCACGGCCAGCGGCTGGGCGTCGCCCCGGTCGCCGACCGGACCCTGGAAACCAGGCTCACCGCGCTCGGGTACGTGATGGTGCCGCGGGCCGACGGGAACGGCGCCGCGATCGGCGGAGTGCCCCAGGATGTCATGGACCTGTTCAGCTCCCGCGCCGTCGCGGTCACCGGTGAGCTGGACCGCCTCGCCCGCGAGTACCAGGCGGTGCACGGCGAGCCGCCAAGCAGGCGGACGTTGTGGCTGCTGCACCAGCAGGCCGGGCAGCGGACCCGCCGCACCAAAGCCGAGGCCCGCCGCACCCTGGCCGGGCAGACCGGCGCTACGGAGCCGACCGCGGCGCAGCGGCTCGCCGCCTGGCAGGCCCAGACGCTGCACCGCGAACTGGTCGCGCTGTCGGCGGTGCAGGGCGAGGTGGCGGCGTTCGCCGCGGCGCGCACTGATCGTGCACCGGCGGTGCTGGATGATGCGGCCAAGCGCGCCGCCGCGCGGATCGCGGTGGCTGAGGTGCAAGCCCAGCATGCGGTGTGGTCGGTGGCGCAGCTCCGGTTCGAGGTGCACCGGGCGCTCCCGGTGCTGCCCGCGGGCACCGACGGCCAGGCGATGGTCGACGAGGTCGCCGAACTCGCCGTCGGCGGCCGGGCCGGGACCGAGGTCGTCCAGGTCACCGCCCCCGAGATCACGGACGTGACCGGCCTGGGCGTCCGCGCGTCCGATGGCGGCAGTATCTACCGGCCGCCGAACGCCGGACGGTACTGCACCCTGGCGCACCTCGACACCGAAGCCCAGATCCTCGCCGCCGCCAAGCGGACCGTGCCGCAGCTCATCGGCACCGAGCAGGCTCGGGCCGCGGCGGCGCGAACGGATCTGAGCGCCGAGCAGCGCGACGCGGTGATCATGATGCTCACCGCGGCCACCGCGGCGACGGTGCTGATCGCTCCGGCGGGGGCGGGCAAGAGCCACACGATGGCGGAGTTCGCCCGGCTGTGGACGACATTCACCGGGCGGCGGGTGATCGGCCTGGCCACCTCGACGAACGCGGCCCGGGTGCTGGCGCACGAGGGCCTGGCCGAGAGCTACAACATCGCCCAGTTCCTCGGCAAGACCGAAGGCTCCAGCGAGCTCCGCCGCCCCGTCCCCCTGCATCCGGACGACGTGCTGGTGCTGGATGAGGCCAGCCAGCTCAGCACCGCCGACCTGGCCATGATCAGCGAAGCCGCCCGCCAGGCGGGGGCGCGGATCATCGCCACGGGTGACACTGCCCAGCTCGGCGCCGTGGAGGCCGGGGGCATGCTCGCCCTGCTGGCCGCTGAGGTCCGCGGCGCGGAGCTGCATGAGGTTCGTCGGTTCGCGGCGGTGTGGGAGCGGGCGGCCAGCGCCCGGCTCCGCGACGGTGACCTGGCTGCGGTCGCCGTCTATGACCGGCACGGCCGGATCCGCGGCGCCGACCACGAAGCCGCCTATGACCGCGCCGCGGGCATGTGGCTCGCCGATCACCTGCGCGGCAAGGACGTGCTGCTGCTCGCCGGGTCCAACGCCGAAGCCGCCGACCTGTCCCGCCGGGTCCAGGCCCGGCTCGTCCAGCTCGGCACAGTCGGCCCGCCCATCGCGCTGCTGGCGGACGGCAACCACGCCGGGACCGG
>PMOU01000586.1:4364-8474 GCA_003161205.1 Actinomycetota bacterium
GTCGCCCAGGGCCGCACCGTCGATACCGCGCACCTGCTGGTCACCGTCACGTTGTCCCGGCAGGCCCTGTACGTCGGCATGACCCGCGGCCGCCAATCGAACACCGCGCACGTGGTCACCGGCAACACCGCCCCGCCCGGGACCAAGCCGTACCAGCAGGCCACAGCGGAGTCCGTACTCGCCGATGTCCTGCAGCGCGACGGGGACGGCCTGTCCGCTACCGAGCAGATCCGCCAGGCGCAGGAATGGGCCAGGGGAACCGGTCACCTGCTCACCCTGTGGTCCGCCGCCGTCAGGCAGACCCTCTCCCCGGACATCGACGAGCACGTTAAAGCCAGGCTCACCCCGTCCGAAGCGTGGCGGTATGAGCGGGAACCCTCCCGGCCGGTGCTGCAGCGTGCGCTGCGGGACGCTCAGCTGGCCGGGCATGACATCGGCGCGGTCATCGACCGGATCACGGCCGGCCCGATGGGCGGCGCCCGGTCGATCGCGAGCGTCCTGCACGGCCGCCTGCAGCGCCTCCGACTCCAGGCGCGGGACCATGGCGTGACGTGGGCGCAGCGCACGCCGGAGAACGCCCCGGCGCTGGCGCACGAGCTGGCCGCCGCACTTGATGACCGGCGCCGCGAACTCGGCGGACGCACGCTGGCCGACCCCGAACCATGGCTGACCCGCCACCTCGGCCCGCCGCCCGGCCCGGACGCCTCCCCGGTCCTGCGGGAGGACTACGCGCGGCGGGCCGGCACCGCCGCGGCCTACCGGGAAGCAGCGGGGATCACCGACCCGCAGCAGGCCGTCAGCTTCGGCCCGCACCCCGGACCCGAGCTCGAAAGCCTCCGCACCGACACGCTTCGTGCCCTGGAGATCGCCGACGAGCAGGCCGAGATCCGGGCCATGAGCCGCGGCGAGCTCGAGGCCCAGGTTCTCCAGGCCGACCGCGCGCAGGCGGCTGCCCCACCGGACACCGGCCATCTGCTTCGTGCGACCGTGCAGGCGGAGGCCGATGCATGGCGGCAGGCGGCTGACGCCGAAGCGGGGCACGACCCGGTGCCCGCAGAAGACGCCAGGTCCCTGGCTGCGGCGCTGGCTGCGGAGACCAGCCGCCTGGAAGCCGCGAACGCCCGGTATGGGGAATGGTCCGGCCGGACCGCCGGCATGCGGGAGCTAGCCGGGAAGGCCAAGGTCGAGCTGCAGCGTCGCGGGCAGGAACCGCCGGCCGGGGGAGCACCGGGACCGCAGAGCATGGCCAGCTGGTGGCAGGACTTCCAGGCACACGCGGACGCCACCGACCGGGCGATCGAACGCGAGCACGACGCCGCCATCCGCGACGGTCAGCCGTGGCCACCCGAACGGAGGCCGGAAGGCGGACACATGGAACTGGCTGCCGCCGCACTAGGGGGCGAACCGCACGTAGGGCAGTCCCGGCCGGGAATGCCGGGGCCCTCGGCAGAGCCCGAGCCGTCGGCAACTGAGCCGCGAACCCCGGAGCCCGAGGCTGCCGGACCTGTCCACGCCGATGACGGGCGTGCCGCCCGGCTGGATCAGCTACAGGCCCGGGCGGACGAAGCGGCGAGGCGGTCCGGCGCGCAGCGGGCAGGACGTGAGGCCAGCAGCCAGCACGCCGCACGCATCGAGCGGGAGGCCCACGCCGGGCCGCAGGCAGAGACCTCATATGAGATGGAACCGTAAGGATCAGGCCGTGCTGGCGTTGCGTTCAAGTCGCAGCTCGGCGTTCGAAGTCCGCGCCATCAGCGGCGTCGACACCGAGCAGGCCCGGCTGGGCGCCCTGCGGCGCGGCGCGGTGGCACCCGTCAACTGGCCCGAAGTGCCGCCGAGACCCTGTCTCTCAGCGCGTTCAGGCTGTTCCCGGATCTCGTCACGATGAGCGTCACGGGATCAGGGCTGTCCCCAGGTTGCGCGGATGCCGGGTTCCGCAATCTCGGACGCTTGGCGCCGGCCGGGCGGTCCTGCGCGTCGCGCTGGATACCGAGCAGGAGATGCTCAGACCCCACCTCAGCCTGGCCGGATGCCTTAGCTTCCGCTACCGCGAACGCGAAGGCCCGCTTGGCAAGCATGGACTTCCCGGTCAACGGACCTGCGCACACCGTCCGCGCCCGTCTCGGCCGCGAGCGCCCCAGGGAGCGCCTGCTAGCCGTCCGCACCGCATCGGCACCGAACGAGGCCTCGACAGCACATCGCACCTGCTCGATGTCGACTCCTATCGTGCGCAGCAGATCGGCCTCGCTCTGCGCCCGGCCTGGCAGCTGACCGTCAGCGACCAGCTGGTCCAGCCCGGCACGGACCACGGCGACGCTGAGCCCTGCGGCGCGCAGAGCCGCCGCCGCCCTGCCGTCCGCCTGGGCGGCCAGGCCCGCGAGCACATGCTCGGGGCCGACATAGTCGTGATGCAGCCGATCGGCCTCCGCGTCAGCTAGGGCCATGACCTCTCGCGCTGACCCGGAGAATCGCTCGAACATGGCCAGTCACCCCCTGCCCCTGGCGAAGATCCGGCTGCCGTACTTCTGGTGCACAGCCTGTTTGCTGACGCCAAGCTGCCCGGCGATCGCCTTCCATGTCCAGCCGGCCGCCCGGGCGTTATCGACTTGCAGCGCTTCCAGTACATCAACCAGGCGGCGCAAGGCCGCCACCGCCGCCAGGCCAACCTGCGGATCGCGGCTACCGGTATCAGCTGCCAGGACCGTCACGTCCTCCGGCCGCGTGTCCTCCATCCAGTCAAGCTACGTTGACCGCATCGCGAAGTCAAGCTGCCTTGACCGCTCTCCGGATTTCCTGGTGCTTTCCTGCCGTTTAGAGCCGTGCGGGGGGCTATCCCCAGAGTTATGGGAGGTTAGAGACCTGGTTCGAGGACGGGCGTGATACTTCATGCGTGGGCGCTGATCAGATTCCGGCTGATGTGTCATGGTTCGTGGCGCGCTATTTCGGTGCCTCCGGCCGCGCGTGGCTGGAGCAGCTTCCCGCGGTGATCGGCAGCGCGGCGGCCAGGTGGGACCTGGACATCGAGCATCCCATGAGTGGAGGGCTGTTGTCGTGCGTGCTGGCTGCGCGCCGCCGCAATGGCGGCCCGGCCGTTCTCAAGATCGCCGGTCCGTGGGCGCCTGCCCGTCATGAGGCGCTTGCCCTGGAGCACTGGGACGGCGGACCGTCGCCGCGGCTGCTGGACTTCGATGACCGCCTGTCGGCGTTGCTGCTGGAGCGGATCTGGCCTGGTGATATGGCCGCAGGTGAGTCGTGTGACCGGGTGGCGCGGCTTATCGGCACGCTGCACGCAGTGCCGCCCGCCAGTGCGCAGGCGGCTGTGCTGCCTTCCCCTGGCCGAGGCTGTCGAGCAGCGGTTCGTGACGGCCGCGGCAGAGGCCTCTGCGCGCTCGAAGAGCGAGCTCGCCGCGCTGGCGCCGAAGATCCAGCTGGCCCGGCAGGCCGCGGGCGGGCTGCTACGCAGCTTCGCAGGGCCGCATGTGCTCCTGCATGGCGACCTTGGGCCGCGCAACGTCGTCCGGTGCCAGCAGCGGGGCCTGGTGGCGATCGACCCGGCGCCGTGCATCGGTGACCCCGCCTATGATGCCGCCTACTGGGCAGCTGATGAGCGGGAGGCTGCCGGTCTTGAGCAGCGATGCCACGCGCTGGCTCTGCCTGCCTTGTTGGATCCCGGCCGGGTGCTGGGCTGGGCGTCGGTCATTGCCCTCACCGGGCAAGAGCCACCACCTGCCTTCCCGCCGTGACCTGCTATTGGGCAGGCGGCGACGCCCGCGTCTTGCACAGGTCAAACCCAGGCTGGTTAGACCGCCCGGCCTTGGATGGCGGGCTTCGCGAAATGAGCTTCAATCGTCGTCTCGGCGGCCCGGCGACGGGCTGGATCCGGCCCTCGCGGGATCACTCGGAGGTGGCGGAACGGGCACCTATCTCGCGTAGCCAGGAGATGACGTTCTCCTGCCTGGTACCCAGCCCGCTGGCGGCGTCAAGCGGTGTGCCCTGCGCGTAGTCCGGCTCCCAGCGGAGATCCGCGCCACGCGACAGCAGATACTCCGCGGCGCGCCGCTGGCCCCCGGCGCAGGCATGCCAGAACGCCTGCGACACGTCCTCAGCTGGCGG
>PMOU01000232.1:0-181 GCA_003161205.1 Actinomycetota bacterium
TGGATTGGTTTGAATTTAGACCAACGCCGACTATAGTTGTCACCATGGCTATGCCAGCATCGACTCCGGTTCCGATTTCTGAGGCAAAGACGCACCTGTCCGAACTAGCCAAGCGGGTGCGGCTGCAGCATGAGCGGATCACGCTGACCCGGAACGGGGAGCCCGAGGCCGTTCTGGTGTC
>PMOU01000232.1:306-521 GCA_003161205.1 Actinomycetota bacterium
GCCGGCTGTCACGGCGCGCGGCGTGGAACCTACCGGATTGTCTATCGCATCGACGAGCAGGCTCACGCCGTTCAAGTGCTTGATATCGACCACCGTGCGGATATCTACCACCGGCCGTTATCTGTGGGGTGCCGGGGTGCGTGCGACCGTCAACGGTCAAGCTGGCTCCGACCCGTCTTGGTCGGGCGCTGCTCCTCACTGTTCTTCGCGTCCGC
>PMOU01000232.1:554-8243 GCA_003161205.1 Actinomycetota bacterium
CTGGGTGGCCAGCAGGACCAGTCCCGCATACGCCACCGTCAGCAGTCCGGTCATCAGCACGTACCTCATATTGTCAAACTACGGCGGGACCGTTCCGGGAACGTTACGGCTCAGCACGAAGCCTTCCACGGGACCGCCGGTCGCCAGCCGGGCCCGAGGAGGCCAGAGGATGCTGGTTCGAGCGCTACGGCCTCGGCCCGGGCCTGGGAGGTGGTGCGGTCGCGGTGTGGAAGGCCAAGGTGTGCCCCGACATAAAAGGACCGCGCGCGACCTGGGCGCCTGGATCTGCTTCGAGGACGAGGCAGGCCAGGGGCTGAGGCCGCCGAAAGGCCGCACCTGGGCCCGGCGCGGCGCCCGTCCCGTGGTGCGGGTCCGCGGCGCCGGCGGCGGCCGGGTCAGCATCGCCGGGGTGGCCTGCTTCCGGCCCGGCGACCGGCCGCACCTGTTCTATAAGCTGCTGACCTACCGCCGCCGGAAAGGCGAGGCCAAAGGGTTCACCTGGATCGACTACAGGGATCTGATCATCATCACGCACCGGCAGCTGGCCGCGCCGCTGGTGTGGTGCTGGGACAACCTCAATCTCCTCTGACCTCTCCGCCAGATCCGGATCGGACTCGAAGGACGCGAAGAACGGCAGGTCCCGTACGACGTGAGCGGCGTCAGCCCGGCCCCGGATCAGCTCAAGAACCGGCCGAATCTCCGCTTCGGGCAACTCGTCCACCAAGTGATGCAATTCCTCACGCATCGCGCTCATGAGGGAGTCAACCAGCAGGCTGGCCGCAGCCTTGCCGTAACCGCGCAGCCGAAACGCTTCGTGAGGCCGTCGGTAACAACGGTCAGTTCGGGTGGGGACATTGACGGCTCCTAGTTAGTGTCGACAACGACAGGCCGGTGGTGCGCAGTTGCGTCGATCTGGTGACCAACGTGGCAGGACAGGGGTAGATAGACCACCGTGCGGTAGCACGGATCCGATGCGAAGGACATCGCCACCGACCCTGCTGCGCTCGAAGGACTAGAAGGTCCCGCTTACGCCGAATGTCGGCCGGTTTCGGATACGATCCGGTCGCCGTACTGGTGGATGAACTCGTCGAGCGCGTTCAGGAACGCGTCGCAGTCGGTGTCGGTGATCGCCAGGTTCAGGGCAACCATGCCGCGGCGCGCGAGCCAGAAGCCAGCGTTCACGAGGTGCAGGAATAGCAGTTCACCGATGAGCGGGACCGCCTTGGTCAGGTCGGCCGGGGAGGCGATCGGGCCGCCGACGGCGTGGAAGGTCAGCAGTGAGCCGCGGCCGGTCGCCTGCAGTGGCAGCCCCGCCGCGTGCAGGAGTGCGTTCGCCCGGTCCCGGAGATCGTCTCCGCGCACGTTGAGCTGTGAGATGGCGGGCTCAACCCAGATCTGGGTGAGCCCGGTCAGGCCGGCCGCCATGGACAGGACGTTGTTGTTGAACGTTCCTGCGTGCGGCCACGCGCCGGGCTGCGACGGGTCGAAGCGGGACATGACGTCGGCGCGCCCTCCGAACGCGCCGAAGGACATCCCGCCGCCGAGGTACTTGCCCAGGGTGGTCAGGTCCGGCGTGACGCCGAGAACCTGCTGGAGGCCACCGGAAGACAAACGGGACGTCATGACCTCATCGAAGACCAGCAGGGCGCCTCTTCGCTGAGTCTCCGCCCGGAGCATGTGCAGGAACGCCGGGTCCGCCGGGATGCTGCCGCCGCTGCCCAGCATGGGCTCGACCAGGACGCACGCCAGGTCGTCGCCGGCCTGCTCGAGCGCCTGCCTGGTGCCGGCGGTGTCGTTGTAGTCCGCGACGTGGAACCGGTGCGGCACGTTCACCGGACTGGTCCCGTTCGCGAACGACAGCACCCCGCCGTGGTACCCGCCCCGGAAGACGACGACAGTGCGGCGGCCGGTGTGCGCGGTCGCTGCGCTGAGTGCGAGCAGGTTCGCCTCGGTTCCGGAGTTGGTGAAGCGCACGAGTTCGATGGAGGGGAACCGAGACGTGATCGTTTCGGCCAGGGAGGCCTCGTAGGCGTTCTGGCCGCCGAAGCTGATCCCGTCGTCGAGCACCGTGTGCAGCCGCTTGATGATCAGCGGGTGCGAATGCCCGTAGAGGCCAGCCGTGAACTCGCTCAGGAAGTCGGTGTACCGGCGGCCGTCGACCGACACCAGGCTCGCCCCCTCGCCTCGGGCGAACACCAGCGGAAACGGCTCGTAGTACAGGGTCGAACGGGTGTTGCCGCCCGGTAGGAAGCGCCGCGCTCGCTGGTGCCCGGCTGCGCTCCTCGGATTCCGCTCGACGTATTCGGCGCGCAGCCGGCCGACCGCGGCGCCGAGCGGCGACGGGTCCGCGACCGCGGCGGACAGCTGCGATGCGCTGAGGTTCACGGCACTTCCGGTGCATTGGCCGGATGGTTGTCGCCGTGTACGCGGCTACGCCCTGCCACACGGTCTTTCACAAGAGACAGATTATATCGGCCAAGCATGCTCTGACCTTCCCGTCGGCTGCAGTCCACGGCGGGGGACCCGTTCCCGCGGCGGTGCCGACGGTCCGGTATGGCCCGGCCAAGCCCTTATGGCGGCGTCATCGCCGACCGGGTGGACAGCGGCGGCTCATGATCGCGCTGCAGATCGCCATGGGGTTCCAGGCCCTCGCGCTCGGGTTGCTTGTCGTGTTCGGCTCGGCCCGCTTCTGGGAGATCTGCCTGCTGGCCGTCGTCCTTGGCCTGAACAACGCCTTCGAGAACTCCGCGCGGCAGGCTTTCGTCCGGGAAATGGTCGGCAAAGACGAGCTGCGCAATGCCATCACGCTGAACTCGGTGACGGTGAACGCCGCTCGTGCGGTCGGGCCCGCTATCGGGGGTGTCCTCATCGCTACGGTCGGCATCGGGGTCTGCTTTCTGCTGAACGCGGCGAGCTTCGCGGCCGTCGTCACCTCCCTGCTGATCATGGACCGGTCCGCCCTGCGGCCGAGCCCGCCGTCCGGGCGAGCCGGCGGGCAGTTGCGTGAGGGCCTGCGGTACGCGGCGCGCACGCCGACCATCGCCGTCCCGCTCGCGATGATGGGCCTCGTCGGGCTGTTCGCTTATGAGTTCTCTGTCTCGCTTCCTGTTCTTGCCGAGCGGTCGTTCCACGGCGGCGCCGAAGCGTACGGCTTCCTTACCGCGGCCATGGGGATCGGCGCTGTCATCGGCGGCCTGTTTACCGCCGCGCGAGGACGGACCGGACTACGCCCGATGATCATCGCCTCGGTGGGCTTCGGGGCGGCGATCTTGGTCTGTGCCTTTGCGCCCTTCCTCGGCCTCGCCTACGCCGCGAGGTCAGCGGTCGATGGGCGTCATATCGGCGTAGCGGTCACCCACCGGCGGCTCGACGTCATTGAGCCGGCTGAGCTGGCCCGGGCCCAGTTCGATCGCGTCGGCACCGACGTTCTCCTCGACCCGTTCGGCCCGGCGTGTCCCGGGGATCGGGACGATGTCGCCGCCCTGCGCGAGCAGCCAGGCCAGCGCGATCTGAGCGGGAGTGGCGCCGATCTCGGCGGCAACCTGCTCGACCACCTCGACGATGCGCCAGTTCGTCCGGAAGTTGTCCCCCGCGAAGCGGGGGCTGTTGCGACGGAAGTCGGTTTCGTCGAGCTCGTCGGCAGAGCCGATGCGCCCGGTGAGGAAGCCGCGACCCAGCGGGGAATACGCTACGAAGCCGATCCCGAGCTCGCGTACGAGCGGCAGGATCTCGGTCTCGGGGTCTCTGGTCCACAGCGAGTACTCGGTCTGCAGAGCCGTCACCGGACGTACCGCATGCGCCCGGCGGATGGTCTCCGGCGCCGCTTCTGAGAGCCCGTAATGCAGAATCTTGCCCTCGTCAATGAGCTCACCGAGGGCTCCGGCGGTCTCCTCGATGGGGGTGGCCGGGTCGACGCGGTGCTGATAATAAAGGTCGATGCGGTCCGTCCCGAGGCGCCGCAGCGAGCCCTCGACGGCCAGGCGGATGTTCGCGGGCGTGCTGTCCAGGTGGCGGATCTTCTCCAGATCTAGGCGGCTACGAATCGGGTGAGGCTCCGCGACGCGACGATGGTCGAGAGTGCGGACGCTCCGGCGGGCGTCGCGCGCCATTCGCGGTACGCCTGATCATGTTCCATGGACTCCCACTTCTCGATCACCAGCAGGTGGGACTCGTCCTCAGTGTCCACCAGGACGTCGACTCCGAGGCAACCGGGGCGCGCGCGGGTGGCGACCAGAACGCTGTCGACTGTCTCCTTGGCCTGGGCGACTGATTCCGGCTTGATCCTTAGATCCAGCAGTGCGGTGACGGTAGCCATGAAAGTTCCTCGCTGGTTGACGATGTTCCTGGAGTGCGCTCTGGGATTCGGAGTTGTTGCGTGCCCCAGCAAACCTATATCCGAGAGACCTAACCGCTGCCCCTGCTGAGGATGTCACGTGACGGCTGACACGAGTGGCGTGATCACCTCGTGGAACCGGAGCCTTGCCTGACTGCGATGAAAGCGCCGTGCCTACCTTCAACGGTCGCAACACGGGAGATCTGCAGGCTCTGTGTTGGGGCGGGGTTTCAGATCTGCATGGAATCGACGATTTCGGTGAGAAGGAATCTCACTTTGGCCGGGATCGGGCGGCCCGGGTAGGCCTGCTCGACGAGGTCGAGGCCCTCGTCCACGGTAGTGAATCCGAGCTGGCGGTAGAGCAGAATGATGTCGTCGGCGTCGATCTCGGCGCGGGCCGCGAAAAGCTTCATCGCCAGCAGATACCGGGGCGAGGCGACATCGACGATCAGCGACTCGCTGGAGTAGAACCGCTGCGCGTCCGGGTCGGGGCCGGGCAGGAACCAGGTCGTCAAGAAGGACGCGGATGTCCTCCCGCCCGAGGCCCGCGCTCATACCCGGTTGAGTGCCCCGCTGGTGATGAACACACCGCGGCGGCGGAACGAGGACGGCGACTCAACCAGTGCCCGGGGGTGCAGGCCGCGTAGGTCGGTGACGAACCACCACGGCCACGCCTCACGCCCGGGCAGCCTGGCCCATGAGGGCACTGTCCATCCGTCCTTGCGGGCCAGGTACTCGGCCATCGCGGCGAACGCCGCGTCCACTCGGCTGTCCCCGGTATCCCTTGGAGCCTGCCACCACATCTGCGCCGCCGCCTGTGTACCCGCGTGGTGCAGGACACTCGTGTAATCGTCAAGCAGCTGGGCGAAGACATAGCGCCAGAGCCTGCTCAGCCGCTCGCCGTCGATGAGCATGGCGGCAGCGCTGGCAGCCGCCTGGTCGGCCGTCTCGAACGCCCGTACCTCCACACGTCAATGGTAGCGACCGTGCGCACTCTGGCAGGAAAGGCCGCGCCGACCTCGCGCTTGGCTCGCCGTCCGTAGTCAGCGTCGGGGTCATGCCGGACATGCTGCCTCGTGCCGCATCAGGCAACGCCTGTCGCTGGCATCATGCGCTCGGGTCACGGAGACCGACGCAGTCGTGCCGCCAGAACGGCTCTGCGTAGACCAGTGTCCCTGTCATCCACGGCTCATATGCCGGGAGCTTGATGGCCTGGAAGGCACCATCTGGAATGCGCAGGGACGGCTTCCGGAAGCCCTGGTCGCCGCCGGCCGCGAACCCCAAACGGGAGTAATAGCCCGGATCTCCCTCCAGGAAGACCGCGGGGACGGCCCGCGCGGCAAGTGCCGTCAGCCCGTGTCGTACCAGGGCCGAGCCGATACCGCGCTTGTGGTGCTCGGGCATGACGGCCAGGGGGCTGAGCACCTGCACCCTAACCAGCCGCCGAGGGGCGTCGAGCAGACTGCGGGTGAACATGACGTGCCCCACGATCTGGCCGTCGTGGCCGGCCACCAGCGAGAGACCCTCCGTAGGCGTGAGGGTCTCCCGCAGGGCATCGACGAGGTCGGCTACCACCAGGCCATGGTCGCCGAACGCCCGCCGGTGGATGTCCCGCACAGACTCCCTGTCGCCGGGAAGTTCTTCGCGAAGATCCATGCCTGCAGGCTAAGGACGCTCCCGGTAGCTCGCACCTGGTTTTTGGCCCGGACGTGCTGAGTGACGTCGCGTCCCGCGGCAGGTCAGAAAATGGTGTAGCCGCCGTCGACGACCATGCTGTCGCCGGTGTGGAAGACGAGCGTCGGGTCGGCGAGGAAGGCCCCGACCGTCTCGAAGTCGTGCGGCGTGGCCCACCGGCGGACGGGTGTCCGCTGGATCGTGGCGGTCACGAACTTCTCACGGGTCTTGGCCTCGGCCAGCAGCTCGGTGTCGGTCCAGCCCGGCAGGAGGCTGTTGCACCGCACCTGGTGCCGGGCGAGCTCGACGGCCAGGGCGCGGATCACCGCGAGCAGCGCCGTCTTGCTGGCGGCGTAGTGCTCCTGGCCGGGGGCCCCGTCGATCGCGCTGGTCGACGACACGCCGACCAGTGACCCGCCCTGTCCTTGCCTGACCAGCACGCGGGCCGCCTCCCGCAGGCACAGGAAGGCGCCGTCTAGGTTGACCTGCAGCACGCGGTGCCACTCGCCGAGCGACATGTCGGTGAAGGACTGCTTGCCGGCCGTGCCGGCGTTGGCCACCAGGCAGTCGAGGCGGCCGAACTGACCGAGTGACTCGCGCATGGCGGCGGCGACGTTGGCCTCGTCGCTGACGTCGCACGGGACGCCGATCGCCGTAGCGCCCAGCCCCTCGAGCTCGGCGACCGCTTCGGCGTTGCGGTCCTGGCGACGCGACCAGATGGCGACGGACGCTCCGGCCCGGGCCACGCCGCGGGCGATGCCGAGCCCGATGCCGCTGTTGCCCCCCGTGACGATGACGACGCGGCCGGAAAGATCGATCACCGGAGGCACCTCCGAACGGGGACGTCTGGTCCAGCGCCTCGGCTGGTCGCCACTGGCAGCCTACGCGGGTGCCTGCGGACCTGACCTGTCAGACACGGCGCAGTACGGAGACCACCTTGCCGAGAATTTCGGCCTTCTCGGCGGGGATCACCGGATACACGGGATTCTGCGGCATGAGGGAGACTTCGCCGTTGGCCCGGCGCAACGTCTTGACCGTCACGTCACCATCAATCATGGCGACGACAATCTCGCCGTCCTCGGCGTCGGGCTGCTTCCGCACGGCCACCCAGTCGCCGTCGAGAATCGCGGCGTCGATCATCGACTCCCCGCGGACCCGCAAGAGGAACAGTTCGCCGTTTCCAACCAGCTCAACGGGCAGCTCCCAGTCGCCGTCGCTGACCGGCAGGGCTTCCTGCGGGCGGCCTGCGGGGACCAATCCAGACCAGGGAAGCCGGACGTAGTCGGTCTTCGGCAACTCGCGACTGGCCAGGAGGCGCTCATCTGGTCGCACCTCCAGCGCCCGCGGGCGTCCCGGGTCTCGGCGCACCCACCCCTTGCCCTCCAGCTCCGAGAGCTGGTAACTGACGGCCGCCAGGCCCTTGAGCCCCACCGCCTCGCCGATCTCCCGGAACGAAGGGGAGTAGGGACGCGGATAGCACAGGAACTGCACGATCAGTTGCTGCCGCTCGCTGAGCTCCGGGTACGGGACCGGGGCGGGCCAGTCTGTGGTGGTATCCGTCATCGTGGCCTCCGCTCCAGGATTTCGATGATTTTACCAGAGAACCTTCCGGCATCAAATACCGATTCGAAGCGGGTGCGGAGGACGGGGAGGAGGCGACCACGGTCAGGAAGGGCCGGGCT
>PMOU01000207.1 GCA_003161205.1 Actinomycetota bacterium
ATGGGAGGGGAGGATGAGGCGACGGGGGTGGTAGGGATGGGAGGGGAGGATGAGGCGACGGGGGTGGTAGGGATGGGGAAGTTTGGGGTTGCTGGGGAGGTTGGGGTTGCTGGGATGGCGATGACTAGGCCGGCGCTGCCGGCGTCTTCGCGGCGCAGGGTGGACAGAATCTCGGCGGCGGCCTCGAGGCTGGTCACCGCGACCGCGTCGGCGGCGGCGCCGAGGGCGGCGGCGATCGCGACCTCAAAGCCCTCGGCGACCTGCAGGCGCGCGGCGAACGAGCCGAGCACGCCGCCGAAGCGCGCCGGGTCGGCGAGCAGCGCCGCGGAGGCGTCGGCGCCGCGGCGCACCGCCTCGGCCAGCGCGTCGGCCCGGGCTCGCAGCGCGGCCAGTTCGCGGGCGGATTCACGTTCGTTGGTGCGCGCAGCCGAGGTCCGTTCGGTAAATCCGGAAAGGATCCGGGCCGCCTCGGCGTGCGCGGTCACCAGCCCGCTACGGTCTTCGTCCCGCCCGCCGGCTAGGTCCTGCAGCTGCTCGTGCTCGTCCTGGGCCAGGGCGGCCCGCTGCCTGGCCTGCTCGGCGGAGGCGGCTAGGCGGTCCATTTCTTCCCGCGCGGCGGCGCTGCGGCTGCCGGCGGCACCGACCTGCTCGCGCAGCCGGGCCACCCGCTGAGCCCGGGCGGCGGCGGTCCTGGCTCCGTCGGCGAGCCGGCGTTCGGTCGCGGCGAGCTCGGCCTCGGCGGCGGTGCGTTCGGCGACGGCGACGGCCAGCACCTCGCGGCCCGCCTCCAGCCGCGCGGTCAGCGTTTCGGTTTCCTCCCGCAGCTCGGCGGCCTGCCGGTCCAGCTCGTCGGGGTCACGTCCGGGGCGCTCGGGCTCGGTCACCTCGGTCAGCAGGCTGTGCCGCTGCGCNNGCCAGGTTCTGCGTCCCGCGCAGCCGCTCGGCCAGCGACGACAGCGCGAACCAGGTCTCCTGCGCGCGGGCCAGGGTGGCCGCGGACTGCTGCGCGGCCTGGTCGAGCTCGTTTTCGGTGGCCCGGGCCTGGGCCACCGCCTGTTCCAGGGCGGCGCGCCTGGCCAGCACGGCCGCCTCGTCCGCCTCGTCCCGCGCCAGGTCGGCGGCCAGCGTCACGTAGTCATCGGCGAGCAGCCGGAGCCGGGCGTCTCTCAGCTCGGCCTGGATGACCGCCGCTTTCCTGGCCACCTCGGCCTGCCGCCCCAGCGGCTTGAGCCGGCGGCCCAGCTCCGCGGTGAGGTCGACCAGCCGGGTCAGGTTGACCTGCATCGCCTCGAGCTTGCGGAGCGCCTTCTCCTTGCGCTTGCGGTGCTTGAGGACGCCGGCCGCTTCCTCGATCAGGGCGCGCCTGGCCTCGGGACCGGCGTGCAGGATGTCGTCGAGCTGCCCCTGCCCGATGATCACGTGCATCTCCCGGCCCAGCCCCGAGTCGGACAGCAGGTCCTGCACGTCGAGCAGGCGGCAGTGATCGCCGTTGATGGCGTACTCGCTCTGCCCGGACCTGAACATCAGCCGGCTGATGGTGACCTCGGCGTACTCGATGGGCAGGGCGCCGTCGCTGTTGTCGATGGTGAGCGTGACCTCGGCCCGGCCCAGCGGCGGCCGCGAGGTGGTGCCCGCGAAGACGACATCTTCCATCTTGCCGCCGCGCAGTGACTTGGCGCCCTGCTCGCCCATCACCCAGGACAGGGCGTCGACGATGTTGGACTTGCCCGAGCCGTTCGGCCCGACGACGCAGGTGATGCCGGGCTCAAGGCGAAGTGAGGTAGCGGAGGCGAACGACTTGAAGCCGCGCAGGGTGAGGTTCCTCAGATACACGCGCAGGCCCCTCCTCTCCGCTCCTGGCACCTTATCGTCCCGCGGCGCGCGGCACAGGGAACTGCGGCGGATCGCATGGCATGACGCGTCCGGGCCGGAGAAGGCATGCCAGGCACGCCGGACGTCCCGACCAGGACACTCGGCGTCAATGCATCGCCTTTGATGCCCGTGTGACTAATGACATATAACGGGCAGATATACAACGAAGAGGGGCGCCACCATGGCGCCCCTGATTCGTTCTTTACCGTTTGCCTCGCCGCCAGCGTTCGTCAGACGAACGCGGGCTCGCGTTCCTCAACCAGCATGTCCTCGTGAGCAGCCTCAACCGAAAGCGAGTCATTCTCTTCCTGAAGCCGGACAAGCTCGGCTTCCAGGTCGCGTACTCGCTGCTGGAGGCGGCGCATCTCAGAGACGATGCGGGGGTCGGAACCGCCGACGTGGCCAAATAGAGCCTTAGCCATTGTAAAAGGTCCTCCACGCTGAGTGACCAGAGTGGGCACTTTACGTATACGCGCACGAAATCCGCGCGCGCAACCAACGCCAACTAGTTTCTCACCTTGGCGTTTGCTGGTCAAGTTGAGTGCCCTCACGGGATCGGTCCGTGCCTGCTATACACCTTATCTGCCCGAAACAGATAATTCCACGGCCGCTCATCCGAACGTTACCAGCGGGCTTGGGGGGTCCGCGCGTTACCAGCGGGCCCGGCGGGGCCGCGGCTGGCAGCTGGGGCAGCTGTACGCCGACCGGTTCATGAACGGGTCGCGCCGGACCGGTGTGCCGCACCTCGGGCATCCGAACCCCTCCCGGCCGTAGACCGCCAGCGAGCGGTCGAAGTACCCGCTTTCCCCGTTGACGTTGACGTAGAGCTCGTCGAACGAGGTCCCGCCGACGGCCAGGGCCTCGCCGAGCACCTCGCGGACCGCGGCCAGCAGCCGGCTGACCTGCGGGCCGGTCAGGGTCTCCGTGGGCCTGGCCCAGTGCAGCCGGGCCCGCCAGAGCGCCTCGTCGGCGTAGATGTTGCCGACGCCGCTGACCAGCGACTGATCGAGCAGCGCGCGCTTGATCCCGGTGCGGCGCGTCCGCAGCCGCCGGGCCAGGGCCGCCGGGTCGAAGGCCGCCTCGAACGGGTCGGGGGCGATGTGCGCGATCGGCCCGGGGAGTTCGGCGCCGTCCCGGACTACGCACATGTGCCCGAACGTCCGCTGATCGGTAAACCGCAGGTCAGGACCGGAGTCTTTGAAGGTGAACCAGATCCTGACGTGGGGCGCGAGCGGCCGGTCCGGATCGCCGACGAGCAGTTGCCCGCTCATCCCCAGGTGGGCCAGCAGGGCGTCCTCGCCGACCGACATCCACAGGTACTTGCCGCGGCGCCTGGCGCTGTCCAGCGTGCGCCCGGCCAGGGCGGACTCGAATTCCGCGGCTCCGGCCAGCTGCCTGCGGACGGCCCGCGGGTGCAGGACGCGGACAGCCTCGATGGGGCGGCCGGTGACATGTTGCGCCAGGCCGCGGCGGACGGTCTCGACCTCGGGTAGTTCGGGCACGGCTTACGGCTCCGGCTGCTCCGGCGCGGAGCCGGCGGCCTGTCCCCCGTCGCCTGCTCCCGTCCCGTCGTTGCTGGTCCCGTCCTTGCCAGTCCCGTCCTTGGCGGTCCCGCCGTTGCTGGTCCCGTCCTTGGCGGTCGCGGGCGGGGTAGCCGCTTCGGCCGTGATCGCGTTCCAGGCCGCTTCGGCCGCCTGCTGCTCGGCTGCCTTCTTGGAGCGCCCCTGCCCGGAGCCCAGGATCCGGCCGCCGACCTTGACCACGGCGTGGAAGGACTTCTGGTGATCAGGTCCGCTCTCTTCGACCTGGTACTCCGGGACGCCCAGCAGGTGGCCGGCGGTCAGCTCCTGCAGTGAGGTCTTCCAGTCAAGCCCGGCGCCCAGCCGGGCCGACCGGGCGATGACCGGGTCGAAGAGCCGGTGCACCAGCGCGCTGGCCTCGGCCAGGCCGCAGTCGATGTACACCGCGCCGATGACCGCTTCCAGGGTGTCGGCGAGGATCGAGGACTTGTTCCGGCCGCCGGTCACCTGCTCGCCCCGGCCGAGCTTGACGTAGGAACCCAGGCTCAGCTCCCTGGCCACCTCGGCCAGCGCGCCCATCTGGACCACCGCGGCGCGCAGCTTCGCCAGCTGTCCTTCGGGCAGGTTCGGGTAGCCGCGGAACAGGGTGTCGGTCACGACCAGGCCGAGGACCGAGTCGCCGAGGAACTCCAGCCGCTCGTTGGTGGGCGGGTTGGCGTTCTCGTAGGCGAACGAGCGGTGCGTCAGCGCACGGTCGAGCGACTCGGCCATGATCGGCACGCCCAGCACGTGCTGGAGCTCAGCGGGATCTCTCTCGGCGTTCACACCGCCATCCCATGACCGGCTCACGACGCCCACCGCGCCCTCCTCCTAGCATTCGCTGATAATGCCCGGGCGGGGGCGAAGGTTCATCCTTCGCACGCCGCCCAGTTCCCTCAGCATGAGCTTCCTCAGGATGGGTTGAGGACCTGACGCCGCCGGTACGTCCCGCACGTCGGGCAGGCCACGTGCGGCAGCTTGGGCGAGTGACACTGGGGACAGCTCACCAGCGTCGGTGCGGTGCTCTTCCATTGCGAACGCCGTGATCGGGTGTTGCTGCGGGACATCCTCCGCTTGGGAACCGCCACGTCAGCCCTCCTGTAGGTCGATGGCGCGGGCGCGCCGGTCCGGT
>PMOU01000540.1 GCA_003161205.1 Actinomycetota bacterium
GCAGCGGGCAGGTCATGAAGTCGGCCGCGCGAGAAGGCGACAGCGCCGGCCCGCGCGGCGCCTCCGCCGCCGGGGCCTCCGCCGCCGGGATTTCCCCCGCCGGGGGCCGGGGGGGTACGGGGGGNNGATCGGGGGGTTCCGGGGGGTCGTCCACCCGGGCTAGCACCGTTTCATCCACAGCGCCACCGTAGGGCACGGTGCCGACATTCGGGGGGATCTCGGCCGGGCGTTCCCGGTATGACCTTCACCCGGTAACGCCGCGGAACCTCCAGATCCCCAGCGAACCCGAGGGTCCGCATCGACCCGAGCGACCGCTGGGGCACGTAGCATCGGTTATGTGGCCAGCATGACGCCAGACAAGACATCCCCGACGCCGGAGAAGCCGCGGCGTCGCGAGAGCGGTCCTGGGATCGTCATAGCGCGCCTGTTCGGCATCCCGGTGTACATATCGCCGTACTGGTTCGTGATCGCCGGCGTGTTCATCCTCGTCTACGCCAATGAGCTCGCCTCGACCCTGCACGGCGACACCAGGTTCATCGTGGCGGCGGCCTTCGTCGTGTTGCTGTATGCGTCCGTCCTCATCCACGAGCTGAGCCACTGCGTGGTCGCCCGCGGGTACGGGCTGCCGGTGCGGCGCATCCTGCTGTACCCGCTCGGCGGGTTCTCCGAGATCGAGCGGGAGCCGCAGACCCCGGGCCGGGAATTCCTGGTCTCGGCGGCGGGACCGGCGCTGTCGCTGGTGCTGGCCGNNGCGGTCATCTGGAAGCTGACCGGCCGCCCGGCGACCTCGACCATCGCCGCGGCCTGGGCTGGCCGTGTGCTCGCCGTGGCCCTGCTCGCGGTGCCGTTCCTGATCGGGGCGGTGAACCTCACCGGCGGGGATCTGGTCGAGGTGATCTGGCTGGCGGTGATCGCCGCCTTCATGTGGACCGGCGCCGGGCAGGCGATCAAGGCGACGAAGTTCCGCGAGCGGCTGCCCGCGCTGCAGGCGCGGCGGCTGGCCCGCAAGGCGGTCTCGGTCGCCGCGAACACTCCGCTGGCCGAGGCGATCAGGCGCGCGGACGAGAACCAGGCCCGGGCGGTCGTGGTCGTTGACCACGAAGACAAGCCGATCGCGATCGTCAACGAGACCGCGGTGATGGCCACTCCGCCGCAGCGCCGCCCGTGGATCGAGGCAGGCTCCCTGGCCCGGACGCTTGAACCGGACCTGGTGCTGTCCGCCGACCTGTCCGGAATGGCGCTCCTGGACGCGATCCGCCGGGCTCCGGCCACCGAGTACCTGCTCGTTGAGCCCACCGGTCAGGTCTACGGCGTGCTGGCGACCCGCGACGTCGACCACGCCTTCGCCGGTGTATAACCGACCATGACCAAACCGCGGCAGGGCCCGCTGATGCCGGGCGAGCTGGTGCAGCTGACCGACCCGAAGGGCCGCAGCCACCTGATCACGCTGCGGGCGGAGGCGACGTTCCACACCCACCGGGGGACGCTGAACCACGACGACATCATCGGCGGCCCCGACGGGAACGTCGTCAAGTCCGGCGGCGGCACGCCGTACGTGGTCTTCCGGCCGCTGCTCGCCGATTTCACCCTCGCGATGAAGCGCGGCGCGGCGGTGGTGTANNCCCAAGGACGCCGCGCAGATCGTCGCGTTCGCTGACGTCTTTCCCGGTGCCCGCGTCCTGGAGGCCGGCGCCGGCTCCGGTGCGCTCAGCTGCTGGCTGCTGCGCGCGGTCGGGGACCAGGGCAGCCTGGTGTCGTTCGAGCGCAGGCCTGACTTCGCCGAGATCGCCCGGCGGAACGTCGAGCAGTTCTTCGGCGGCCCGCCGCCGTCCTGGCAGCTGGTCGCCGGCGACTTCGGCCGCCCGGGGGAGGGNNACCGACTTCGACCGGGTCATCCTGGACATGCTGGCCCCGTGGGACTGCGTGGACGCCGTCGCCTGGGCCCTGGTCCCAGGCGGCCTGGTGTGCTGTTACGTCGCTACCACGACCCAGCTGTCACGCACCGTAGAGGCGCTGCGCGGGCACGGCGGTTTCGACGAGCCCGCCTCCTGGGAATCCATGACCCGCGGATGGCACGTGGAGGGGCTGGCCGTCCGGCCCGAGCACCGTATGGTGGGCCATACCGGGTTCCTGGTGACCTCGCGCCGGCTGGCGCCCGGCGTGGTTCCGCCGCCGCGCAGGCGTCGTCCGGCCAAGGGCGTACCGGACGAAGATCACCCAGAAGATCATTGATCCGAACGAACCGGCGTGTTAAGCCCCAAGTGTATGATTACGCCTAGCGATGCTGTTGTGACAGATTGGTGACTTCATTAACAGTAAAAGAGCGTCGATCCGGCCCCAGCAGGTTAGGGAATGCTCCTGGATAGGTAGAGTCCAGGTTATAGGTGCAAAGGGAGGTGAGGGCCGTGGCCACCAGAGATGAAAGCGGGCGTGCCTCACGGCACGAGGATGAGGTGAGGAGCCTTACCGCTCAGATCTCCTTCCTTGATGAGGAGATCGCTGTGCTTCGGCGCAGGCTAGCGGACTCACCGCGGCAGGTCAGGCTGCTCGAAGACCGGCTGCGCGAAACCGAGGGCAGCCTTACCGGCGTGACCGCCCAGAACGAGCGGTTGGCCATGACACTGCGTGAGGCACGCGACCAGATCGTCGCGCTGAAGGAAGAAGTAGACCGGCTGGCGCAGCCGCCGTCGGGCTTCGGTGTCTTCCTGAACCCCAACGAGGACGACACGTGCGACGTGTTCACCGGCGGCCGCAAGATGCGGGTGAACGTCTCGCCGAACGTCGAGCTCGCCGAGCTGCGGCCAGGCCAGGAAGTGGTCCTGAACGAGGCGCTCAACGTCGTCATCGCCCAGGCGTATGAGACGGTCGGCGAGGTCGTCATGCTCAAGGAGGTGCTCGCCGACTCCAAGCGCGCGCTGGTCATCTCCCAAGCCGACGAGGAGCGGGTGGTGCGGCTGGCCGAGCCGCTGCTGGACCAGCCGCTGCGGGCAGGTGACTAGCTGCTGCTTGAGTAGCGGTCGGGTTACGTGTACGAGCGGAATACC
>PMOU01000600.1:0-9025 GCA_003161205.1 Actinomycetota bacterium
CTCACCGCCCATGGCGACGCCTAGCCGGGTGACCTCCGCCAGGCCACGGCAGACGACCGCCGCCCGGGTGTTGTCGCCGACACCCAGCCCCTGCGCGATGCCCGTCGCGATCGCCACCACGTTCTTGAGCGCCCCGCCCAGCTCGCAGCCGATCACGTCGTGGTTGGTGTAGATCCGGAACATCCCGCGCTTCAGGGCGGACTGCAGCGCCTGGGCCACGGCCAGGTCCTCGGTCGCGATCACGCTCGCCGCGGCCTGACCGGCCATGATCTCCTTAGCCAGGTTCGGCCCGGTGAGGGCGGCGGCGGGATGGCCGGGCAGTTCGGCNNGGCCGGGCATCGACGAGGATGGCCCGGAACCCCTGCGTCGGCACGCCGACCACCAGCAGGTCAGCGTCATGTACGGCCTTCTCCAGATCCGCCGTGGCGGTCAGCGCCGACGGCAGCGTGAAGCCGGGCAGGTAGCGCGAATTCGCGTCGCGTTCGTAGATCTCCCTGGCCAGCTCCGGATCCCGGGCCCAGATGACGCAGTCGTGCCTGCCCGCCAGCAGGGACGCGACCGTGGTGCCCCACGACCCGGCCCCGAGCACCGCGATCCGCATGTTAGGACAATTACCCCAGATCCGCTGCGATCAAGCCGCTAGACCGGAAGCCGCACCGGCCGCCCGAAGGTGCTGTGCTGACGGCGCGTCTGCTGGCTTTGCCGCCATTCCAGGGCTTCGGGCTCGTCGACCCATCTGACGATGGAGGCGTCCAGGCGGGCGAGGATGTCGCGGACTTCGGCGGGGCGGACGCGGAAGAAATCCCGGCGCATGTTGACCAGGTTGATCCGCCGGTCTGCCAGCCGGTCATGCAGGTAGCTCTCCAGGCCCACGGCGTCCTCGCTGAAGACCATGGCGTGGACGTCATAGTGGAAGGGCACGGAAGCGTCGCCGAGTTCGCGCACCCGGTCCATGGGGTCCGGCCTGCGGGTCATGCCGATCTTGACGATGTCCTCGCCGAACGCGCCGATGTTGGAGATGACATAGACGTGCCCGGCCCTGGCGTTGGCGGCGCGACGGGTGACGCCGTCAAGAGCGTCCCGGATCTCGGCGAGCTTAGCCGCGGCCTGATCGGCGCCGGCGACGTCGCCCCGGTCGCGCAGCGCGGCGAGGGCCGTCTCATGGTGGGCGAGTTCCTGGCGGAGCCGTTCTTGCTCGCGCTCGTAGTCGCGGCGGGCGATGTCTTCATCCCGCAGCCGGTTCCGTTCCTCCCGGGCCCGGTCTTTCTCCTCGGCGACCCTGGCCAGGTAGTCGGCGGTCAGCTCAAGCTCTTCGANNTGCAGCCGCGCCACCGATGACTCCAGGGTGTACGGCTTCATCGAGCGCACCGCGTCGTCCGCCTCGTTGTTGTAAGCGCGCAGCATCAGCTTGGAGAACTCGTGGACCATTTTGGCGCCGTCCCGGGCCAATCCGTTGATCGTCCAGTTTGCCGTCCCCCGTACCGCATTTCCCGCTTTCACCGCGTCCTTGATCCTGGCTTTCACGCCGATCAGCCTGACCTTGTAGGCCAGCGCGTCATCCAGCGGATGCCGGTACTGGTAGATCCCTACCTCTTGCAAGATCGCGGTCTCGCGCATCTCGACCACCTGTCCGGCGAGCTGGGCACGCTCAGCCCGCAGGGCGGGCAGCTCCGCCGCCAGCTGCTGCAGGCCGGCCGTCTCGGCGGCTAGCGCATCACGCCGCTGCCGGACTTGCTGGACCTCAGCCTGCAACGAGACCAGCTGGGGCCGCTGACTGCTCATGGCGGCCAGTTCAGTCCGCAGCGGGACGGCGGCTGCGGCCAGCGCGGCCTCGTCCCGCCGCAGCAGGGCAACCTTGTCCTGCAACTGGGTGACCTCGTCGGCAAGCTGCTCCCGCTCGGCGAACCCCAGGCCGTCGAGAATCCGCCGGAGCCGGTTGACCTCCGCGTGCAGACTACGCCTGCTGCTTGACTGCCTTTCATGGCGTCCGACCGCGGGCTGAATCGCGATAGCAGCCACTGTGGCACGAGTCCTGTCCGGCTGCGGCGCCGGGGAAGTCGGCGCCGGAACCGGGGCTGGCCGGGGCTGGGTATGGGGGGTCCACCGGATGCCATCCCACCAACGCAACAGACCAGCATCATAGTTATCTGGATACCAGCCAGCCGGGATCGTTCCCGCTGCCATATCCGGCTCCCCTCAATGATGACCACGAGGAACCGGCTCAGCCCCGGTTCCGAAGGAACGCCCGGGACTTGCCGTCCCTGCCGACGCAATTCGCTGCCAGGCAACCACGAGAACTGCCCAGGGCATTGAAACCTAACGCCAGACCTTAGCTTGGATTTGCCGATTCTTCTTTCATATCTGAGACGCTGACGAGCGGCCAGATGATGACACTGATCTGGTTACAGCATGGTCTCGGAATAACAAGTTCCGTGCGCAAAACGGGCTTACCTTGTATTCAATAATCTTCTGCGTAATTCACGGTTACGCCAATCGGCAGCTGAAAACCGGCGTAGTCGCCGCGCCCAGTCCTGACTTCTGGTCCCCCGACCGGAACCGGGCCGGCCTCGGCGAGACCTGGGCCTTGATGCTGGGGCGCAGCCAAGCCCGGGTTCCAGCCGGGCGGCGACCGGTGGCGGGTCTTCACCGACCCGGCCGGGCACCCCTTCTGCCTGGCCAGGACGAGCCGGCCAACGCGACGGATCAGGATCTCCAGGCCGACTTCATAGAATATTGGCCTCGCCTGATTGCAGTGGGCACCGTACATGCAGTAAACCAGGCTTATGCCGTACGGTCCGCATCCCTCGGAGTCCAGCTCTACGCCGGTCCGGAAGAAGTCCCGAACTAAGACTGTCCGGATTACGCTCGACATGACCCCGGCCGACTATGAGGTTCTGAACCGATGGCTAGCCAGGGCTGCGGTGGAGCTCGATCAGCCGCTCAGCAGCATGACCCTGGGCCGCGGGATCAGGGCCATGATCCGGGCGGCTGAGGTCAACGACGTCGTGGAAGGCGTCGTGCTCGACCTCCTGCGCAAGGAGCCCGGACCCGAGTAAACCGGTTTTAATTTCGTGTTTTCCGCGGTCTTCTCAGCCCGCCGCCGGCGCTGTCCGCGGACGATGAAAATGACCGGGCACGAGTTCGGTCTCGTCGCGGTTGATTTCAGTCAGGATAAAGCTGTCGCGGAACACGACTGAGACTTCTGCCGGGATTGACCTGATCTCCACCGTCACCTCAGCATCATGACCATCTTGATGCCGCATGGAGAACATTTCCCGGTACGGCCAAATTCATAAAACGGCGGAAAAAGTTCACACGCCGTTGACCCAAATTGGGTATGGCCTGGGTACGTTTGGAATCTGTCACGAAATGCTGCGCCCGGGAGGTGCCGTCCGGTGGAGAAGCGGGAAAGAGGCGGAGGCTCGCGGCCGGCCTACGGTGAGGACGCCCGCTCCTACGATCGCAGGACGAGTGCGTTCCAGGTCTACCGAGAAGCCATCGTCGAGGCACTGCCGGTCTGTGCAGGGCAGGTAGTCCTGGACGTCGGCTGCGGAACGGGCCTGTGCTGCGGCTTGCTCGTCGAGAAGGTAGGGCCGCAGGGCAGCGTCGTCGGCATCGAGGAATCACCCGAGATGGCGGCGGTAGCCCGCGAACGCGTCGCACGCGAAGGCTGGCGTAACGTCACGGTCGTTCAGGCGGGGGCCGAGGACGCCCCGATCGAGGTGTCGGCGGATGCCGCGCTGTTCTGCGCCGTCCACGACATCTTGCAATCACCGGACGCGCTGCGGAACGTCGTGAACCAGCTGCGCCCGGGGGCGCGGGTGGCCGCGGGCGGCGGCAAGTGGGCCGCGCCGTGGATGGTGGCCGTGAACATGCAAGCGAAGCTGCTCCATGCGCCCTACGTGCGGAGCTTCGACGGCTTCGACCGGCCGTGGCATTACCTGGAGAAGCTGATCGAGGACGTACAGGTCAGTGAGCTGGCGTTCGGCAGCGGCTATGTGCTGACCGGGCGCAGGAGCGGATCCTAGCGAGTCGGACTCGCCGATGCTCATCTCCTCCACAAGCCATCTCCCTCCGCCGCTGCCTAGCCACGGAAGTAAATGGCCACGTCGCATGCGAAAGTTGCTCCATGCGGAAATACGTCATCATGGGCATCCAGGGCAGCGGCAAGGGAACACACGCGAAAATGCTCGCCAGGGACTTCGACCTCGAACACATCGCGGTCGGGGACATCTTCCGGTGGAACGTGCAGCACCGCACGAAGCTTGGCGCACACGTCAGGCGCACGATGGCAGCGGGGCTGCTGATCGGCGACGACCTCGTCGAGGCCGTGGTGAAACGACGGCTCAGCGAGCACGACTGGAACTACGGCTTCGTCATCGACGGCTTCCCGCGCAGCGAGCGCCAGGCAGAGTTCTTCCTGGAGAGCTACGACCTGGACGGCGTGATCTACCTCGACCTGCCCGACAGCGAGGTGGAGCGCCGGGTGCTGGCCCGGCGGCTGTGCGCGAGCTGCGGGATGGACTACAACCTGATCGACAACAGCCCGTCCAACGACGGGAGGTGCGACGCCTGCGGCGGCGAGCTGATCCAGCGCGAGGATGACACCGCGGAGGCGCTCGCCGTCCGGCTCCGCGAGTACCACGAGAAGACCAATCCCGTGCTCGACATCTTCCGCCGCAAGGAATACGTCATCACGGTGGACACGCGGCCCGCCAAGGAGCAGGTCCAGCAGATCATCAGGGACAAACTCGGGATTGCGGCTCCCCGCCTGGCCGCCACGCCGCGCGCCCCAGCCGACGGGCACGGTCCGCCGCGGTGAGGTGCAGCGGAGGTGAGGCGCAGCGGAGGCGTGCCGATAGCACCCGCTGCGCCCTCCCCATGGCGGCCGGGGCGGCACCACGGTCCCCCCGCCACATTGGTGCCGGCCCGGCCGCGGTGACCCAGCTGACCAAGGCCCCGTGGAGGTCAGTTGCGGATCTTGTGGAGATGATGTGAAGTTCTGGCCGTCCAGGATGGCCCGGCCGCTGCCTGGAGCGGGCCGGGTTCACCGTGCTGTCGACCGGCTCCGGCGCGGAGGCCATCACCCTGGCGGTCTCGGCCGTGCCGGACCTGGTGGTCCTTGATCTGGGCCTGCCGGACGTGTCCGGCGAGGCGGTCGCCCGTCAGGTCCGTACCACCGCGCCGATACCGATCCTGATGTTGACGGCTAAGGCGGCCGAGGAGGACCGGATCGCCGGGCTTGAGCTCGGCGCCGATGATTATGTGACCAAGCCCTTCAGCCCGCGGGAGCTGGTACTGCGCGCACAGGCGATCTTGCGCCGCGGCTCGCCGATGGCTAGGCCCGGCACGGCCAGCTACGGCGGGCGGATCCTGGTCATCGACGAGTCGCGCCGGCAGGTCACGGTGCGCGATGCGGATGTGGACCTGACACCGACCGAATGGGGGATCCTGCTGGCCCTGGCGACCGTCCCGGGCCGGGTTTACTCACGGTGTGAGCTGATCAACCGGGTGCGCGGGTATGAGTTCGAGGGTTATGAGCGGACCATCGATAGTTCCCGGGCGGCCGGGCTCGCCAGGCGCTGGCCTGGGGCTTGATGGCGTAGATGACGTCGCAGCGGGTGAGCTCGGACATGATGAGCTGGCGCTCGTAGGCGCCGTCGATAGCCGTCTCCCCCGCATAGCGGTTGGCGAAGCCGTACAGGCTCAGCCACAGCGCCGCCCGCACCGCGTCGGCGTCGGTCAGGAACAGGTCGGTCCAGAAAATGGCGCCGCTCGTGCAGGTGATGATGTCGGGTTCCAGGCCGCACTCGTGGGCCGCGGCCAGTACTCCCGCGTCGTGGGCGTTGAAGCCGCCGAGGCCCCCCAGAGCCAGGGCCACGACCGGTTTACTGCTCATGCCGCTACCTCCGCGCGAAGATGGGCGATCGGTCCCCATTCAGAATGGCAGATCTGCCCATTCGCACAGCGCCACGGCGACGCCGGATCGGCGAACGGCCGTCCCTGCCGTCACATGAAAAACGGCCGCAACATCTTACGGAATAAAAATGTCCCCCTCAGTCAAGCCGCGATGGCCAGACCTCGTGGTTAGGGTGACGGCTAATGACGTACCCGGGGCGGTTGTTAGCGGGGACCGCCACCAGCCGGTCATGCGCAGGAGGCAACGTTGAAGACCCGCAGCTTCCGTACGGTACCGCTGCTGGCGGCGGTGATCATGGTCCTGGCCGCCGGGTGCGCCACGGCGGGCGGCCACGCCGCGTCCCGCGCGGCGCCGCCCCCCGAGGAGCCGGACATCACGGTCGCCGCCATCCCGGCCGTCGACCTGGCCGGGCTGTACATCGCGCAGGACCGCGGACTGTTCGCCCAGCAGGGGCTGCACGTGACGATCGAGAAGATCGCCAGCAGCCAGGCGATCATCGCCGACCAGCTCAAGGGCCACGTCGACATCAGCGCCGGCAGCTACCTCGCGTACATCGCGGCGCAGGCGGCGGGGGCCAGGTTCCGCATCCTGGCCGAGGCCTCCATCCTGGGACCGGGCAGCCGCGTGCTGGTCACCACCGCGAACTCGCCCATCACGACCATCGCCGACCTGGCGGGCCGCAAGATCGGGGTCAACGGGACCAACAGCATCGGCACCCTGCTGATCCGCGAGCTGCTGGCCGAACACGGGATCTCGCTGCGGAGGGTGGATCTCATCACCGACCCCGACGGCTTCCCCGCGATGCCCGGGCAGCTCGCCGACGGTGACTGGGGGGCGGCGTTTCTCGCCGAGCCCTACATCACCGTCGCGGGTGAGGAGTACGGCGAGCAGGTGCTGGCCGACCTCGACCAGGGCGCCACGACGAACTTTCCCGTCGACGGCTACGTCGCCAGCCAGGCGTGGGCGCAGCAGTACCCGAGGACGGCGGCCGCGTTCGTTCGGGCCATCGAAGCGGGCCAGGTGATCGCCAACAGCGACGCCCTGGCCGTCCAGGCCGCCATCGCGAAATACGACGACCTGCCGGTCCAGGTGACCGCGGCCATGGTGCTGTCCGGTTACCCGACCGGCCCGGTGAAACAGACGAACATCCAGCGCGTCGCGGTGGCCATGCTCAATTCCGGCATGCTCGGCAGGCAATACGCCCCGGAAATCGAGCGCGGAACCCTGGCCGGGGCGATGGTCGGGTCCGGCTCCTGAGGGTTGCCGGGGGCTGGTGCCCGTCCCGTTCCGGAAAAAAAAGATCTTTTACCTTCGGAACGGGCGTGGTGCGTGCCCTCGGCGCAGGTCAGCTGGCCGGGCCGGCGCCGAGGTAGCGGAGGACCGCGAGCACCCACGTCGGTCGATGAATGCGGCAGCCTAACGAAAAGATTGGGCACGCTGCCACTTTCATCGAATTCCTGAGCGTTAGAGGGGTTGCGGTTGGGGTGGATGGTGCGGTTGCGGTGATAGAGGCGGAGCCGGAGGGTTAGCCCCCGCGCGGTGACTCTCCTCGTGAGAAACCTCGGCGGTGAGCCGAACCGCGGCGTCACCGGTTGCTACTTACTCTGCATGAGATGCCTTCGGAAAGGTCACAGATGAACGAGCCGCACGGGGACGCCGGCGCAGCGACCTTCATCGCCAGTCACGACGGCGCCTGCGATGACACGGCGCTGCTCCGCAGGATCGGCCGGGGCGACGAGGACGCGATGGCCGGGTTCTACCGCGAGCACGGCCGGGTTGTGCTCGCGCACGTCCTGCTGGTGGTCGGTGAGCGCGTGCTCGCCGAGGAGATCGTGCAGGACACGATGCTCGCCGTCTGGCAGGGCGCGGGCTCGTTCCGGGGGGAGTCGTCGGTGCGTTCCTGGGTGATCGGCATCGCCCGGCGGCAGACGCGGGACCGGCTGCGCGGCCCCCGGCTGCGGCTGGCGGATGACACCTTCCTGGCCGATCAGCCCAGTTCCGGTCCAGGGCCGGAGGTCACGGCCCTGGACCGCGCGGAACTGGCCGAGGTCAAGGGCGCTATCCGGGACCTCGCGCCACCCCACCGGGAGGTACTGGGCCTGGTCTTCGCCGCCGGGCTCAGCCTCCCCGAGGTCGCCAGCGTGCTGGCGATCCCGGTCGGGACCGTGAAGAGCCGCCTCACCTCGGCGCGCACCGCACTGAGCCGGATTCTCAACGAGAAAGGTCAGAACCGATGAACGCAGGTCCTGCTGACACCCGCTCCCCCCATCTGGACGTAGGGGACCTGATCGCCGAGGCCGCCGGCCAGGCACTAGAGGACCGGGCCCGGGAGCACCTGGCCCGCTGCGAGCTCTGCCGGCTCGAGGCGAACCGGTGGAACCTTGTTGCCGACGGGGTCCGCGGCCTGGTGGCCGGCACGGCGGAAACAGCCCCGCCGGCCCGGCCGCGGCGCACCGGACGGCGGGTCCTGACGGGTCCCTGGCGGCGCGTCATGGTGGTGGCCGGGAGCGCGGCGGCGGCGCTCGTCCTGCTCGTCGGGATAGGCGCTGCGACCGGATTCGTGCATGTGTCCCTGTCCGGTCACGGCACCGGCACGGTCCTCACCGCGGTCAGCGGGTGCACCGGGCTCCAGCAGGCCACCGGGACGCTCGAGCAGGTGAACGGAACCAGCCTGGTCATCAAGACGGCCGGCGGTCAGCCGGTGACCGTGACCACGACCGGGTCCACGTTCGTGAGCACGTCCGGACCGCTGCTGAGCGACATCACGGATGGGGCATCCGTCGTCGTGCGCGGCTCCAACCCCGACGGGACGATCGCGGCCGCCATCGTCACGGTCGGGCCGCCGTTCAGCGCGGTGAACCCGGCGGGCTTTGTCCCGGTCCAGGGGACGGTGTCGGACGCCAGCGCCGCTGGCTTCACCCTCGTTACGTCCGGCGGAACCCGGGTCCCGGTGACCACCTCCGCCAGCACGCTCGTCGTGGTGCCCCATGCGAGCCTGGGCCAGCTGCAGGCCGGCGCCACCATCTTCGCCGTCGGCCAGGCCGGACCGGACGGGACGCTGTCGGCTACAGGGGTGGCAGAGGTCATCCAGCTCCGGGCCGGAGG
>PMOU01000600.1:9128-11235 GCA_003161205.1 Actinomycetota bacterium
GCGTGCCGGCCGGGCTGCTGGACCAGCTGGCCGACGCGAGCGCCGAGTTCTTCGCCCTGCCGCTGGCGGACAAGCTCGAGATCGCCATGGCGCGCGGCGGCCGGGCCTGGCGGGGGTTCTTTCCGGTCGGCGCCGAGCTCACCTCCGGGCGGCCGGACCTGAAGGAGGGACTGTACTTCGGCGCCGAGCTGCCCGCCGGTGATCCGCGGGTACGGGCCGGGGTCCCGCTGCACGGCGCCAACCTGTTCCCGCGGCAGGTCCCCCGGCTGCGCCCGCTGGTGCTGGCCTACCTCGACGCGCTGACTCACCTGGGCCAGGCCGTGCTGACCGGGGTGGCGCTGAGCCTGGGCCTGGACTCCGGGTATTTTGCCACCGGGTACACCGCGGACCCGACCATCTTGTTCCGGATCTTCCACTACCCGCCGTCGCCGCCGCAGGCCCGGGACTGGGGAGTGGGCGAGCACACCGACTACGGGCTGGTGACCCTGCTCGCCCANNATCGGCGACATGCTCGACCGGCTGACCGGCGGCTGGTACCGGTCGACACCGCACCGGGTCCGCAACCTCAGCGGCCACGGCCGGCTCTCCTTCCCGTTCTTCTTCGACCCGGCCTTCGCCGCCGAGGTGCCGCCGCTGCCTGACCTAGCCGCCGCCGGAGACGACGGCCGGCCGCGCTGGGACGGCCAGGATCTGCGCGCCTTCACCGGCACCTACGGCGACTACCTCCTCGGCAAAGTCGGGCAGGTCTTTCCCGAGCTCCGCCGCGGCACCCTGGACTGAACGCCGTCGCAGCTCTTACGAAGCCGCGGTGCTGGGGAGCTTGCCCTTGGCGCCGAGCTTGTAGGCGATGATCAGCGCCTGGTTGTGCGCGGTCACGGACGGGACGGCCGCTCCGGTGAGGACGTAGTCACCGTCGATGGTGACGGGCGTGTTGCTCTGCGCCGACAGCGGTGTCTTGAGCAGGATCGCGCCGGTGGCCGCGTTGAACGCGTAGAGCTCACCGCTGTAGGTCGTGGTGAACACGACGTTGCCGGTGACCGCGGCGGCGCCGTAGGGCGAGGAGGGGAGCTGGTCGGCCCACTCGATCTTCCCGGTGTCCTGGTTGACCGCGATCATCTCACCGGTGGCCTTGGCGATAGCGGCGTCGAAGGCCTTGCCGCTCTCCGTCACGCCTTTCTCGGACATCGGCACCGCGAGGTTGTTGACGGCGGCGAAGACGAGCGACCCGTTGGTCGCCAGCTGAGATTCGACGCCGCCGAACACGCCAGGCTCGAGGCTGAACGTGGCCGGCAGCGGGATCGACGAGGTCGGCGTGGCGTTCTCGGTGATCGCCCCGGCATCGGCGGGTCCGCTATGCACGCCAACCGNNGGCTGCCCGTGGGCGGTGGTCAGGACCGGAGAGTTCTGCAGGTCCCAGTCGAACAGGTCGTGCGGGGTGAGCTGGTAGTACCACAGCAGTTTGCCCGCCGGGCTGAGCTTGACGATCGAGTCGGTATACAGGTCCGGGCCGGGACGGCTGGTCCCCCAGGGGTAGCCCTTCGGCCATCCGCTCTGGCCGATCGGGCCGGGGTTGGCTATGCCGAGGTAGAGGTTGCCGGCGCTGTCGAACGACGGCGGGTCCCACAGGCCGCCGCCGGAGTTGACGGCGGGGTCTCCCCAGAGGTTCTGCACCTCATCCCAGCTCCACTCCGGCGCGCCCGTGGTCGCGTTCAGCGCCCACAAGATCCCTTTGCCGCCGCCGAGATACTGGCCCACGTTCGGGTCGACCGGCACGGTCGAGACGTACACGGTGCCGTCGTTGTAGCCGGGGGCCATGTCGATGCCCTCGTGNNGTCGCCGCGTACACGGTCCCGCCGACCACGTTCACACCGTCCGGACCCCCGTTCAGCGAGTTGTAGTTGTGCGCCCACAAGACCTTGCCGGTAGCCAGCCGGATCGCCATCACGTTCGACTCTTCGTCCTGGGTGTACACCACGCCGTTCACCACCACCGGCGTGGTCGCGTAACCATCGGCAAAGCCAGCGGCGCCGGTTACCCCCGTCGACTCCAGCGGCACGCACCAAGCTACGCCCAGCGTCGACACGTTCGAGGTGGTGATCGCGCTGGC
>PMOU01000114.1 GCA_003161205.1 Actinomycetota bacterium
AGGCCGAGGTAGACCGCCATCTTTCGCATGGCACTGGCCATCCTTCAGTCCTCCCACCCGGTACTCTGTTTCACTAGCCGTTTCGGCTTCACGCGTGGGACATTACCTGACACGAGGCCCGCGATCGCCGAGCAACGCCGTACCGATGCGCAGGTGTGTCGCGCCAGCCTCGACCGCGGCCTCGAAATCACCGCTCATCCCGGCTGAGATCACCGTGGCGGCCGGCCTGACGGCACGCACCGCCGCGGCGCTGCCGAGCAGCCTCGCGAAGGCGTCAGGTGGCGCCATGCCGAGCGGGGCGATGGCCATCACGCCGCCGAGCACCAGTCCGGGCTCGGCCGCCAGGGCCTCGGCCAGCGCTGGGACCTCGCCGGCGGGGGCACCGCCGCGGGCCGGGTCACCGTCCAGGCTGACCTCGATAAGGCACTCGATGACGCGCTCGGCCCGGCGCGCGGCCTGGCCGAGCGCGCGAATCAACCGCGACCGGTCCACCGACTGCACGACGCTGGCGTAGCGCACCACGCTGGCGCACTTGTTCGTCTGCAACTGGCCGATGAAATGCCAGGTGAGTTTGAGGTCAGAGCACTGCGCGGCCTTCGGCGCGGCCTCGGCGTCGCGGTTCTCGCCGACGTCAGTGAGGCCGAGCTCGCTCAGCAGCCGCACGTCAGAGGCGGGCCTGGTCTTGGTCACCGCGATCAGCGTGAGGTCGCCAGGGTCTCGTCCGGCCGTCTCACAGGCCTTGGCGATGCGGCGGCGCACGTCGGCCAGCCGCGCGGCGAGTTCTTCGCGCCGAAGTGAATCGGTCACTTGAGGAAGTCAGGGACATCCAGGTCGTCGTCTTCTTCGAACACAACAGGGCGGCGGCGGGGGGTCGTGGGGACATCGAAGGTCTTCGCGACGGCCTCGGCCGGCACCGGCCGGAACGCGGCCGAGTCGGGGGCCTCCGCCGCGCCCGCGGGAACTCTTTCCGGCCGCGGAGCTTCCCGCGGAGGCGCTTCCCTGGCCGCCACGCCGTCCTCGGCGGGGCTCGCGGGGTTCCTGTCGCCCGGCACCGGGGCGGTGAGCACGGGGGCGTGACCGGACACGGCCGACGCCAGCGACCGGGCGGAGTCGGCGGACGTTCCGTTGCCGGTGACGGCCGCCGGAACGGCATGCCCCGGCCAGGACGCGGCACCTGGCGACCCCGCCGCGGCACCGTCAGCCCGCGTTCCCGCGGACAGGGCCGCAGCGGCACCGACGGGGCTGCCCGGGGCTACCGGCTCCGTGCCGGCGCCGATGGGGGCACCAGCCGAATAGATTCCGGGGCTGGAGCCACCCGAACTTGAGCCGCCCGAGGAGCCGCCGCCGTAGGAGCCCGACCCGTTGCCGTTATAGGAAGAGTTGCCGGAATTGACCGAGGTGGCGCTGCTGGCGTTCCGGCCCTCGCCTAGGCCGGCCGCGATGACGGTCACCCGCACCTCATCACCGAGGGCATCGTCGATGACGGCGCCGAAGATGATGTTGGCGTCAACCGCGGCGGAGTTGGAGACGAGCTGAGCGGCCTCGTTGATCTCGAACAACCCGAGATCAGAACCACCCTGAATAGAGAGCAGCACACCGTGCGCGCCATCGATGCTCGCCTCGAGCAGCGGGCTCGAGATGGCCATCTCGGCCGCCGCGACGGCGCGGTCGTCACCACGCGAGGAGCCGGTGCCCATCAGCGCCGAACCCGCCCCTGACATCACCGATTTGACGTCGGCGAAGTCGAGGTTGATCAACCCGGGCGTGGTGATGAGGTCCGTGATGCCCTGAACGCCGGAGAGCAGCACCTGGTCCGCGGCCTTGAAGGCGTCCAGCACGCTGACATGCCGGTCCGAGATCGACAGCAGGCGGTCGTTGGGGATGACGATCAGCGTGTCGACCTCGCTGCGCAGCTTCTCGATGCCGATTTCGGCCTGCACCACGCGCCGCTTGCCCTCGAACCCGAACGGCCTGGTGACCACGCCGATAGTGAGCGCGCCCAGTGACCGCGCCACGTTCGCGACGACCGGGGCGCCGCCGGTACCGGTGCCGCCGCCCTCGCCGGCCGTCACGAAGACCATGTCAGCCCCCTTGAGGACCTCCTCGATCTCCTCCCGGTGATCTTCGGCGGCCTTACCTCCGACGTCGGGGTTAGCTCCGGCGCCCAGCCCCCTGGTGAGCTCACGGCCGACATCGAGCTTGACGTCGGCATCGCTCATGAGCAGCGCTTGCGCGTCAGTGTTGATCGCGATGAACTCGACGCCCTTGAGCCCCTCTTCGATCATGCGATTGACGGCGTTGACGCCGCCACCGCCGATTCCGACGACCTTAATAACCGCCAGATAGTTCTGCGGTGCTGCCACGAGGAGGGTACCTTTCCGCTCGTTACTCTGCCTTTTCACTGGCTGCCATTTGTGCTGGCTGCCATCCCGGCGGGCGCTAATTCCCGCCGATCCCTGTTCTCCTACGAACCATGCCTTGGGCTTGGGAAACCTTCGCCCTCTGGGTGACGCGGAATTCACCGCCACGGGCATGGTACGTCACCATCAGGTTTCACCTTCAGGTTAAGATTTAGAGTTTTTACCTTCCGCACGATTGATACGGACAGTAGGGTGGGCGGGCACCCGGGTCAACTAACCACGCACGAACCGGTCAGCGTGTCGCGGATTGGCGGTCTTGGGACATCAGCACACATCACTTGGTCATCAAGGTTCCCTGCGCGCTGACATCGTAATAGCGCGAGTGGGTCTGCATGAGAACAACGAGCTCTTGTGATTTTTCCGCCGCCCCATCGGTACCGCCCCACAGGATCGTTATCCCGCCGGACAACTGCAGCGTGACCTGCTCCGGACTGGGCGCGGTCACCGATTCCACCGGGGCCCGGAGCCAGGCAGGCAATTCGCCGAGCACGGCCGCGGCCGCGCCGAGGTCCGGGTCGCCGCGCAGCGAGACCCCGGGCGCGGTGGCGGGATAGTCCGGGAGGCCGGCGGGCCGGGTAGCGGCCCACCGCACGATCACGCCGTCGGAGTCCACGAGGTCGAACCCTCCGCCCGGGGCCGGGACCGCGAGCTCGGGCGTGCGCTCCCGCACCACGATGACCAGCCGGTCCGGCCAGGACCTGGTGACCTGCACGCTGCGCACCTGCCTGATGGTGTCCACCCGCGCCGCGACCTGCCCGGTGTCCACGCGGATCAGCGGGGTGCCCGGCGCGACACCGGCGACGGCGAGAACGTCGGACGCCGGTACCAGGTGCGTCCCCGTGACGACGATCGAGCGGACCACGAGCAACCACGAGCCGAGCAAGGCCCAGGCCCCGAACCCGGCGAAGCCGGCTAGCGCCAGGGCGAAGAACGCCGCACGCCAGGCCCGGCGAGGGGTCACTCGTGCCGCCCCCCGAGGGCTTCGATCAGCTGCGGTCCGAGCTGGGTGACGTCACCGGCGCCCATGGTCAGCACGACGTCGCCAGGTGCGGCGATGCCCGCGATCAACGACGCGACGCGCGCCCGGTCCGGCACGAACCGGGCCTGCCCGCCGGGGACCGCGTCCGCCACGAGGCCGCCCGTCACGCCGGGCTCCGGGTCCTCCCGGGCCGCGTATACGTCCAGGATCACGGCCTCGTCGGCGAGGCCGAGCGCGGTGCCGAACTCGGCGGCGAAGATCCTGGTCCGGCTGTACAGATGCGGCTGGAAGATGGCAATGACCTGACCGCCCTCCGCGATGTCCCGGGCCGCCCGCAGGTCCGCGGCGAGCTCGGTCGGGTGATGAGCGTAGCTGTCGAGCACCCGCACCCCGCCCGCCTCGCCCTTGAGCTCCATCCGGCGCCGTGCACCGCGGTAGCCCGCGATGGCCGCCGCCACCCGCGGCGGCGCGAAGCCAAGCTCGACGGCCGCGGCGAACGCGGCGGTCGCGTTCAGCGCGTTGTGGTGACCCGGGACGCCCACGGTCAGCTGGGAAAGACTTTCACCGAACGGGCCGTGGTCGCAGCTGACCACGAAGCTGACCGCCATCCCGCGGGACCGGACTTCGCTGAGCTGGTAATCGGCGTGGCTCGACTCACCGTAGCGGCGGACGCGGGCGGGATCCAGCNNAGGCTGGCGTAGTTGTCCAGGTGATCGGCCTCGACGTTGGTGATGACCGCGACATCGGGTGAGAGCAGGAGAAACGACCCGTCGCTCTCGTCCGCCTCGGCGACGAAGTCGATGCCCGCGCCGTCCGCCGCGCCGAGCCCCGTCTCGTTCAGGATGCCGCCGATGACGTAACCGGGATCAGCGCCGCACTCGCGGAGCACCGTGGTGAGCATGGACGTCGTCGTNNGGGTTGTCCGGGCGGATGGCGCTCGACACCACCAGCGTGTCGCCGGCCCGCAGGGAGCCCAGGTTGCCGGCCGCGTGCCCGACGTACACGCTGGCGCCGAGCGCCGCCAGCTCCTCGAGCATCGCCGAGGGCATCGAGTCGCTGCCCGACACGGAGATGCCCCTGGCGAGCATGATCCGCGCGATGCCGGACATGCCCGCCCCGCCGATGCCGACGAAATGCACCCGCCCCAGGCGGATGGCGGGCACCGGCTCAGCCGCCATCAGCTGGCTACTGAGCATCAGGTCCTTGAGCAGCTGGGTTCCCACCCGAGTCCTCCACAATCTTGACGACCGCCTCGGCGAGCAGGCGGTCCGCATCGCAGCGCCCGAGGGACGCGGCGGCCTCGGACATGTCCGCCACCTGGTCGATGTTCACCAGCACGGGCAGCAAGGTGTCGCGGATCCACTCGGGGGTCAGGTCGCCGTCCGCCACCAGCATGCCGCCGCCGTGCTGCACGACGGGCAGCGCGTTCAGCCGCTGCNNAGCTCGGCGCAGGTCATCGCGCCAGCCCGGCAGAGCGCGAAGTCCGCCGCCGCGTACGCGAGGTCCATCCGGTCGATATAGGCCGAGGCCACGTAGGGCACCGGAGTCGCCGTCACCGGGGCCTCGTGGCCGTTGCGCGGGCCGATGATGTGCAGCACCTGGACGCCGGCGTCGCGCAGCCATCCGGCGGCGCCGAACACCGCGCTGTTGATCGAGCGGGCGCCCTGCGACCCGCCGGTCACCAGCAGCACGGGCAAGTCGGGGCGAAGGCCGAAGTGCGCGCGTGCCTTGTCGCCGACCGCCAGCCGGTCAAGCCCGGAGATCTCGCGCCTGATCGGGATGCCGATGTAGGTGCCGTTCCTGAGCTGGGTATCCGGATGACCGGTGAAGACATGCGTGGTGAACCTGGCCCCGAGCCGGTTGGCCAGTCCCGCCTTGGGATTCGCCTCGTGCAAGATGATCGGGACACCGCGGCGCCGGGCCGCCAGGTAGGCGGGGGTCGCCACGTATCCGCCGAAGCCGACCAGGGCCTGCGCCCTGGTCCGGTCGAGCGCCGCGGCGGCCGCGTTGACCGCTCCCGCCAGCCGGCCGGGGACGGTGAGCAACTTCGGCGTCACCGACCTGGGCATCGGCACCGCGGGGATGAGCTCGAGCGGATACCCGCGCAGCGGGATCAGCCGGGTCTCCAGGCCACGCTCGGTCCCCAGGCAGGTGATTTCGGCGCCGGAGTCGAAACGTCGCAGCGCATCCGCCAGCGCTAGAGCTGGTTCAATATGGCCGGCGGACCCGCCGCCGGCAAGCATAACCCTCATATTTCGTCCCTGACCGGCCCACTGTTTATCGTCGGCGCTTTGATAGACCGAGCCAGCTTAGAACGCGGAAGGGCCAGCCGGGGCCGCGTGCGGCCAAAGCCTCGCGGGCACCGGGTTCAAGCCGGGCAAAAGACATGAGCATGCCGAGCGCGATCAAGGTCACCAGCAAGGACGACAGCCCGGCGGAGACCAGGGGCAGCGGCACCCCGGTGATGGGCAGGACGCCGATTACGGCGCCGATGTTCACGATGGCCTGCAGGACGATCCACGCGGTGATGGCGGTCGCGGCCAGCCGCGAGAAGATGTCGGGGACCCGCCGGGCGATCCGGAGCCCGGCGAAGGCCAGTCCGCCGTACAGGAAGGTCACGCACAGCGTGCCGACCAAGCCGAGCTCCTCGCCGAGGATGGCGAAGATGAAGTCGCTGGTCGACTCGGGAACCCAGCCCCACTTCTCCCGGCTGGCCCCCAGGCCGACGCCGAGGGGGCCGCCCGAGGCGATCGCGTACTTGCCCTGGATGCTCTGCATGTAGGGGCCGGTGGGACCGCCCTGCGTGCTGAAGAAGCCGGTCAGCCGTTCGAAGCGGTACTTCGCCGAGATGATCATGAGCGTCATGGCCAGGGCCATCAGGATCAGCAGGCCGCCGAACACGCGGCCGGGCGTGCCGATGACCCAGAGCAGGGCGAGGAAGATGACCAGCAGGATGAACGTGGTGCCCAGGTCGTCGCCGGTCATCACGAGCAGGCACAGCAGGCCCGCGCCCGGCATGAGCGGCACCAGCATGTGCCGCCAGTCGACGAGATGGCCCAGCCGCTCCTTGCGGGCCAGCAGGTCCGCCCCCCAGACCACCAGCGCGAGCTTGGCTATCTCGGACGGCTGGACCTGCTGCCCGCCGATCGAGATCCACCGGGCCGCGCCGTTCTGCGAGACGCCGACACCGTGGATCAGCGTCAGCCCGAGCCCGACCACGGCGATCGCGAGCAGCGGGTAGGCGAAAGCACGGAACACCCGCGGCGACGAGCGCGCCGCGACCCACATCAGCGGCAGGCCGACAACGGCGCCGAGCAGTTGCTTCTTGAAGTCGGAGTAAGGCGAAAGCCCGGCGGTCAGGTCGGCGACGGACGCCGTGGACTGCACCATGACCAGGCCGAGCCCGAGGAGCAGCATGGTGATGCCGAGAACAAGGTAATAGGACGTCAGCGGCCGGTCGAGCAACCCGCGCCAGATGCCGATCCGGTCCCGCACGCCGCCCAGGCCAGGCAGGGACAGCGCATCGCTGTCCAGCTCCGCCAGGTCGTCATGGTCACCGGGAACCCCGACCTGTCCGGAACCCGGCGCGCGCCGTCCGCCGAAGCTCAAGCCGGATGCCGTCACCCGCGGGCCCGGCTTCCCGAGTGCGGGCATGCCCACCGGGGGTTGTCATGGTGATGCATGGTCCAAGTCTTGTCGCTGGCCAGTGACAAGACCGGGACATCCGTGGCGTGTCGCCCGTTATTCTCATCCGGGCTTTGTCGTTCAGATACATAGATGGCGACGGTCCGGTTACAGTTGGTCATTTATGTCGCCACCGGCCGGGTCGGCTCAGGACGGCCTTGGTCATCTGGCATGATGTGCTCCAATGAGCAGGTCAGATTCTTCTCGCTTTCCGGTGACGGTGACCCGGCTTCCAGTTACCCGCTGCGACATCTGCAGGCGCACTCTCGCCCACCGGCCCGGCCAGGCGAGCGCCGTGCTGACCGAGCACTACCACCGGATGCATCCGGAAGCCCTCGGCCAGGCGCCGGAAACCGCGCGCTGATACTTAGGTCTGTCCCTAGCCCAATAGATTTGTTGCCCGGGCCATCCAGCTGACTTGTTTTCCGGCCGCCGCCCGCCCCCGCCTACCCCGGTGGCCACCCCGGTGAGGAGGATGGCAGGCTCGTCAGGCAGTCTGGAATCATGTCAGAAGCTCCCGCGATAATGGCTGTACACGCCCATCCGGACGACGAAGCGTCGAGCACGGGCGGCGTGCTGGCCACCTACTCCGCCCTGGGTATCCGGACTGTGGTCGTGACCTGTACCAATGGCGAGTTCGGCGACGCGCCCGGCGGGATCAAACCCGGCCAGGATGGGCATGACGAGCAGGCGGTGGCCCGGCTGCGGATCGCTGAGCTGCGCAAATCCTGCGCGATCCTCGGCGTTACCGATCTCGAACTGCTCGGTTACCACGATTCGGGCATGCCGGAATGGGAGTACAAGAACCGGCCTGACGCCTTCTGCAACATCCCCGAGGCGGACGTGAGCGCGAGGATCTCCGGCCTGATCGAGCGGTACCGGCCGCAAGTCCTGATCACCTATGACGACCAGGGCCCTTACCAGCATCCCGACCACGTCCACGCGAGCCGTGCGGCGCAGGCGGCGTTCGCCGCCAGCGGCATCGCGGCCAAGCTCTACCTCACCGCGATGCGCCGCAGCGACTGGCGGAAGATCTGGGAAGCCCTGCGCGAACTTGGCACGGAGGTGCCCGACTTCGAGAGCATGGATCCCGAGGCGCAGCGGCAGGCGGCCGCGTCCGAGCAGCGCATCACCACGTCCGTCGACATCCGGCCGGTCCTGGGCCGCAAGCGCGATGCGCTGTTCGCGCACGGCAGCCAGATTGACGAGTCGTGGTTCAGCAAGATCCCGCCGGACATCGCGGAGGCCACCTTCGGCTGGGAGCATTTCATCCGGGCCAGCGACACCACCGGGGCCGCGCTGCCGGAGGATGACCTGCTCGCCGGCCTGCGGCTAGCGGGCGAGAAGGCCGCATCATGACCGCCGAGCCGTTCGCGGCCGCCTCCGGGCTGGTCGAGCGGTCGGCCGCCGCTTACGTATCCGCGGTGCCCGGCCAGCCGTCCGACAACGGGTTCTTCGGGCCCGCGAGCGTGACCTGGCGGGTCACCAGCGACCTGTCCGCGCCGGTCGCCGGGCTGCGCTCACTGCTGATGCAGGCGCTGCATCCGCTGGCCATGGCCGGCGTCGACCAGCACAGCGACTGGCGCCTGGACCCGGTCGGCAGGCTCGCGGCTACTTCCGCCTACGAGGCCACCGTCACCTTCGGCGACCAGGCCAGCGCCACCCGGGTCGCGGAGCGGGTCAAGGCGATCCACACCCGCGTCCGCGGCGTGGACACGGTGACCGGCCAGCGGTACGCGGCCGGGGACCCCGCGCTGCTGCTCTGGGTGCACGTGGCCCTGGTGGACTCGGCGCTGGCCGCCAGCACCCTGTTCGGCACGCCGCTGACGGACGCCGACGCGGACGCATATGTCCGCGAAATGACCATCGCGGCCGAGCTCCTGGGGGTGCCGCGCGAGATCATCCCGGCCAGCGTGGCCGAGCTCGGGCGGTACGTCGACGACGTGCGCCCCGAGCTGCGCTGTACGCCCGCGGCGGCGGAGTCGATGGGCTACCTGCTCGACCCGCCCGGCCTGGACTCCGACATCGCCGAGCTGTGGCAGGACATCAGGGACGCCGCGGTCGCGTCGCTACCGGAGTGGGCGCGGGAGATGTACGGCTATCCCGCCCCGGCCCCGGTGACGGCTGAGCGCCGGACGGAGATCCGCCAGGCGCTCGGCGTGCTCGACGCGGTGTTCCTCGGCGAACCCGGGGTACTTGAGGCACGGCAGCGACTTGCCCTGCGGATGCGGGCGGCCAGACGGGAGGACGGATGAGGTCACCGGCCAGGAAGCTGGCTATCGCCGTGCTGGCGGGGTGCGCGTCGATCGCGGCGCTGACGCTGCTGCGCGGTAAGGGTGCGCAGCGCCGCGCCGGGAGGCGGCCGGGCAACCTGCGGGTCGAGCGGGGGCTGATGGCCCTGCGGCTGGTCGCGCGAGGAGGGGCGCGTTACGCGAGCAACGCGCCCAGGCTGTTCGCCAGCGCGGGCGAGCACCGGCAGCAGCTGCGAAACGACCTGGCCCTGCAGACCGCCGAGGACGTCGCCACCACCTTGGGGACGATGAAGGGCGTGCTGATGAAGCTGGGCCAGATGGCCAGCTACATCGACGACGGGCTGACGCCGGCGGCCCGCCGGACCCTGAGCCGGCTGCAGGACAGCGTGCCGCCGATGAGCCCCGAACTGGCTGCCCAGGTCGTCACCGAAGAGCTGGGGCTGCCGCCGGAGCAGGCCTTCGCGACCTGGGATCCGGTACCGATCGCGGCCGCGTCGATCGGGCAGGTGCACCGCGCGATCACCCACGACGGCCGCGCGGTGGCGGTGAAGGTCCAGTACCCGGGCATCGCCGAGACCATCGAGGCCGACCTGGGGAACGTCGCCCTGCTGCGCCGGATGCTCAAGATCACCGCGCCGAGCCAGGACGTCGACGCGCTGCTCGCGGAGCTGAGGGAGCGCATCACCGAAGAGCTCGACTACCGCGCCGAAGCCCGCAACCAGCAGCTGTTCGCCCGCTACTACAAAGGCCACCCCACGATCAGCGTGCCGGAGATCGTCGAGGAGCTCTGCACCCGCCGCCTGGTGACGAGCGACCTCGCCGACGGCGCGCGGTTCGCCGAGCTAGCCAGCTGGTCGCAGGCCGAGCGCGACCTGGCCGCGGAAACGATCTACCGTTTCGTGTTCCGGAGCCTGTATGAGATGCACGCCTTCAACGGCGACCCGCATCCGGGCAACTACCTGTTCCACGGCGGCGGCCGGGTCACCTTCCTGGATTTCGGGCTGGTCAAGCACTTCACCGACGACGAGCTGCGCCCGCTGGTCGAGATGGTGAAGCACCTGTGCGTCGAGAACGACCCCGAGGCTTTCCGCCGGGCCATGGTCGACGCCGGCTTCCTGATGCCGGACACGCCGCTGCCCACGGACATGATCGTCGAGCACATGGCCTTGTTCTACGACACGGTGCGCGAGCGGGGGGCGCGCACCATGACCGGGGAGTACGCCTCCGCGGTCAGCAGGCGCTTCTTCGACTTCCGCAGCCCGCTCGCCGCCTACGCCGCCATCCCCAGGTCCTACGTGATCTTGCAGCGGATCAACCTCGGCCTGTTCGCCCTGCTGGCCGAGCTGTCGGCGACCGCGGACTGGCGCTGCATCGCCGAGGAGATCTGGCCGTTCGTGCGAGCTGCGCCCTGCACGCCGATGGGCACGGCCGAGGCCACCTGGCTGGCGAGCCGGGGTGACCTTGCGCAGGCGGCCGGGCCCGTTCGGTAAGAAAGATCTTTTCAGGTACGTTGCGCCGTCGGACAGCGTGCCGTTCAGCGTGCTCGCCGGGCCCGAGCCGCCGCAGGACGCCGTGGACGCCGACGCTGACCCGCCGACGGGGCTGCGGGGCTGCGGTCCTCGGCCGCTTGGGAGATCATGGGTCCGTGGCCGATCAGGATGACGTGCGCCGTATCGCCTTGTCTTTGCCGGAGACCTTCGAGTCGACGGACACCTTCGGGTTCCGGGTGCGGAACTCCTCGAGCAAGAGCGGATCGAAGCAGTTCGCCTGGGCGTGGCACGAGCGCGTGACACCGGGTCAGCCGCGCGTGACGAGGCCGGACGTGCTCGCCGTCCGGGTGGCGAGCCAGGTTGAGAAGGACATGCTGCTCGCGTCGGACCCGGACACGTTCTTCACTGAGCCGCACTACAACGGCTTCCCGGCGGTCCTGATCCGGCTGCCTGCCGTCCCCCTGGATGAGCTGCGGGAACTGATCACCGACGCCTGGCGGTGCCAGGCACCCCGCAAGCTGGTCCGGGATTTCGGCCGCTAGCGCAGCGGGTCAGCCGACGTAGAAGATGCCTAGGCCCAGGGCCACGCAGATGCCGGCGATGATCCAGAAGCGGACGACAATGGTGGTTTCGGCCCAGCCGGCCAGCTCGAAGTGATGCTGCAAGGGTGCCATCCGGAACACCCGTTTACCGGTCATCTTGTAGGAGCCGACCTGGATGACCACGGACAGGGTGATGATCACGAACAGGCCGCCCAGCAGGAGCAGCAGCAGCTCGGTCTCGGTGGTGATGGCCAGCCCGGCCAGGACGCCGCCGAGCGCCAGCGACCCGGTGTCGCCCATGAAGATCTTGGCCGGCGGCGCGTTCCACCACAGGAAGCCGATGCACGCGCCCATCACGGTGGCGGCCACGACGGCGAGATCGAGCGGGTCGCGGATGGCGTAACAGCCCGAGGAGAGGAAGACGGTGCAGTCGTTCCGCAGCTGCCAGATCCCGATAATCATGTACGCGGCCAGCGCCAGGATGGCCGCGCCGGTGGCCAGGCCGTCCAGCCCATCGGTGAGGTTCACGCCGTTCGACATCCCGGACACCATGACGATGACCCAGATCACGAAGAGCACCGTGCCGATCGGCGGGCCGAAGTTCGCCAGGAAGGACAGGTGGGTCGAGGCCGGGGTGAGGTCATAGCCGTCCGGGAACCTGATCGCAAGCAGCGCGAATACCCCGCCCACGACGGCCTGGCCCGCCAGCTTGGCCCCGCTGCGCAGGCCCAGGCTGCGCTGCATGTACAGCTTGATGAAGTCATCGGCGAAGCCGACCAGCCCCAGCCCGGTCATCAGGAACAGCACGAGCAGGCCGGACGCGGACATCGGATCGCCGGTCACGAGGTGACCGATGAGGTACCCGCCGAGCGCGGCGATGATGATCACCGTGCCGCCCATGGTGGGCGTGCCGCGCTTGGACAGGTGGCCGGCCGGTCCGTCCGCCCTGATCTCCTGGCCGTAGCCGCGCCGAGTGAACGCCTTGATGGCCAGCGGGGTGCCGAACAGCGCGATGAACAACGAGACGGCAGCGGACAACAGGATGGTCTTCACCGGCTCGCACCCCCCAGCTCCAGCGGGGCAAGCTCCTCCGGGGCCAGCACTTCGGCGACGCCTTCCAGGCGGGCCGCGCGGGATGCCTTCACCAGGACCACGTCGCCTGGCTTCAGCAGGTCCCCGAGCACGGCCAGCGCGGCGGCGCCGTCGGGCACGCCGACCGCCTCACCGTGCCATGAGCGCACCCGCCGCGCGCCGGCCAGGATCGGTGCCGCTTCCTCGCCGACCGCGATCAGCCCGGCCACCCCGGAACCCCCGGCCTGGGCGGCGAACTCGCCGATCTCCTCATGGCTGGCTTGGGAGGTATCGCCGAGCTCGGCCATGTGGCCGAGGACCGCGAAGCCGCGCCCGTCCCGCGCCAGGTGAGCGAGGGCGTCGATCGCGGCCCGAACGGACTCGGGGTTCGCGTTGTAGGCATCGTTGATGATCGTCACTCCGTCCGGCCGCCGGCGGACTTCCATCCGCCACCGGCTGCGCGCGACCGCGGCGCCAAGGCCGTCCGCGACACCGGCCAGGTCGAGGCCGAGCTCACCGGCCAGCGCCGCCGCGGCCAGCGCATTCGGCACGTTATGCGCGCCGTGCAACCGCAGGGTGACCGGCGCTGAGCCGGCCGGTGTCAGCAGCGTGAAGCTGGGCCGGCCGAGGTCATCCAGCCGCACATCGGCGGCCCGTACCGACGGCTGGGATCCCCGGGATGACTGGAGCGCGTGGGATGACTGGGGCGACTGGGTGCTGAAGGTGACGATGCGGGCCGAGGTGCGGGAGGCCATGGCCAGGACGCGGGGATCGTCGGCGTTCAGGATCGCCACGCCCCCCGCCGCGGCCTCGGGCAGCGCCTCGACCAGCTCACCCTTGGCCAGCGCCACCTGGTCAAGGCCGCCGAACTCCCCGGCGTGCGCGTGCCCGACGTTCAGCACCACGCCGTAGCGGGGCGGCGCGATGCGGCACAGGTGGGCGATGTGGCCGACGCCCCGCGCGGACAGCTCGAGCACGAGGTACCTGGTCGCGAAGTCCGCCCGCAGCACGGTCAGCGGGAGGCCGAACTCGTTGTTGAACGACCCGGCCGGCGCGATGGTCGGCCCGAGACGCTCGACCAGCTGTGCGGCGAGGTCCTTGGTCGAGGTCTTGCCCGACGATCCGGTGATGCCGGCGATCTTCGCGGCGGGCAGCGAATCCACCACGAACCGGGCCAGCGCGGCCAGCGCGGCCTGGACGTCCGCCACGAGCACCGCGGGCACCGGGACCGGGCGGGTAGCGAGCACCGCGGTCGCGCCCGCAGCGACGGCGGCGGAGGCAAAATCATGCCCGTCCGACCGCTCCCCCGCGACCGCCGCGAAGAGCCCGCCGGGGGCTGCCCGCCGGGAGTCGATGACGACCTCGCCGGTGACCATGGCCTCGTCGCGCGACGCAGCCTCGCCGTTCAGCTGGCCGTCCGTTATCCGCGCGAGCTGCGCGAGCGACAGCGGGATCACCGGTTCACCACCCACGGGTCCAGCGCCGAGGTCAGCGGCCCCGCCTCCAGGGGTCCCAGCGGGTCCGGTTCCGGCGGATCCTGTCCGCCCTGATCCTTTCCCTGCTGGTCCCGTTCCCGCCCGGCTAGCTTTCTGTGGGCTAGCGCCGCGGCGGTGACCTGGCGGTCGTCGAACGGCAGCACCGCTCCCGCGACGTACTGGCCGGTCTCGTGGCCTTTGCCGGCCACCACGATGACGTCGCCCGGCGCGGCCAGCGAGACTGCCTGCCAGATCGCGGCGGCACGGTCGGGCTCGATGATCACCCGGGCCCGCTCGTCCCGCGGCACGCTCAGCACGCCGTCGAGCATCGCCGCAAGTATGGCGAGCGGGTCCTCCGAACGCGGATTGTCGCTGGTGAGAATGGCCACATCGGCGAGGGACGCGGCCGCGGCGCCCATCATCGGGCGCTTGGCCCGGTCCCGGTCACCGCCGCAGCCGAGCACGATGATCAGGTTCTCCCGGGTGACCGGCCGCAGCGACCGCAGCACCGCCTCGACCGCACCCGGCTTGTGCGAGTAGTCCACGAAGGCCGTCAGGTCCAGGCCGGGTCCGGGCACCCGCTCGAGCCGGCCGGGCACGCCCGGGCACGCCGCCACGCCCGCCACCGCGTCTTCGAGGCCGACACCCGCCTCGACCAGGGCAACCAGGGCGCCGAGCGCGTTGGCCACGTTGAACACCCCGGCCAGGCCGATGGACACATCCGCCTCGACCCCGCCCGGGCCGATGATCCGGAACGTGCTGCCGTCCGCGCCCGACCGGACGTCGAGCGCGCGCCAGTCGGCCTCCTCGGCGCCCGCGGCCGAGAAGGTGGTGATCGGCACGGGCGCTGACGCGGCGAGCCTGCGTCCATGCCGGTCGTCGATGTTCACCACCCCGATCACGGGCGGGACGAACAGCGATGCCTTGGCCCGGAAGTAGTCCTCGAGGTCGGCGTGGAAGTCCAGGTGATCCTGGGACAGGTTGGTGAAGACCGCCACGTCGAAGCGGGTGCCCGCGACCCGGCCGAGGCTGAGCGAGTGGCTCGATACCTCCATCGCGGCGGCCGTGACCCCGCGCTCGGCCATGACCGCGAACAGCGCCTGCAGGTCGGGAGCCTCCGGCGTGGTCAGGGAGCTGGGCACCACGTCCGTTCCGATTTTGGTCTCTATCCCGCCTACCAGACCGGTCCGGTGCCCGGCCGCGGCCAGGCCGGCTTCGATCAGGTACGTGCTCGTGGTCTTGCCGCTCGTCCCGGTCACGCCGATCAGCCCGAGCCGGCTCGACGGGTCCCCGTACACCCAGCACGCGATCTCGCCCAGCCGGGCACGCGGGTCGTTGAGCACGAAGACCGGCACCCCGCTGGCCACGGCCCGGGCCCGGCCGTCCGGGTCGGTCAGCACCGCGACCGCGCCCGCGGCCACCGCATCATCGCAGAACGCGGCCCCGTGCACCCTCGTACCAGGCAGGGCCGCGTACAGGTCGCCGGGGCACACCGCGCGGGAGTCGAGGGTGACTCCGGAGACGGAACCCAGCTCGTTCGGAGAAAGGGCGGTATTCGGGTCCAGCCGGACGCCCAGCAGCGAGCTAAGCGCCGACAACGGCCGCTGCGGTTGATGCGCGGGACGGATCGCCACGGGGTGAGATTACCTCCAATCATGGCGCCGTAAGGCGTACCTTCGCAGGTACGGCTCCGTCCGGCGGGATATCCAGCGTTGCCAGCGCGTCCTTGGCGACCTGATAGAAGACCGGGCCGGCGACGACATCACCGAAGTGGCCGCCGTGGCTCGGGTCCTGCACGTTGACCGCGATGACGAGCTGCGGGTCGTTGCCCGGCGCCATGCCAATGTAGCTCGCCCCGTACTCGCACAGGGCGCACTTGGGGCCGGTTTCTTGCGAGGTCCCGGTCTTGGCGGCGATGGCGTAGCCGGGGATGATCCCCCAGGGCTGGTCACCTTCGGCGTCGACCGCGGGCACCTGCTGGAGGATCTGGAGCAGCTCGTGGGCCGTTTTGGCCTGAATGACCCGGCGCGAGGAAGGCGGCGCGGACGGGGTGTACTTGCCCGCGGAGTCGGTCGTGCCCTCGACCAGGGTCGGCGTCACCCGCACGCCGCCGTTCGCGATCGTTGCGTACACCTCGGCCATCTGGATCGCGGTCGTCGCCACCCCCTGCCCGAAGGACAGCGTGTACCGGGTGTCCGCCGCCCACTGCGACACCGTGGGCAGCAGGCCTGCGCTCTCGCCCGGCAGGCCGAGGCCGCTGAGCTCGCCGAGGCCGAACGCCCGCAGGTAGTCGTACTGCGTCTGCTCGCTGACGTGGTTGGCGACCTGCGACATGCCGATGTTGGAGGAGTGCGCGATGATGCCGGCGATCGTGTACCGCTCCCCCGGCGACCATTCCGCGTCCTGGATGACCTGGCCGCCCTCGACGATCTCCGAGGGGATGTTGTAGGCGCTCATCGGCGTCTGGCCGCCGTGCTCGAACGCGGCCGAAGCGGTAATGACCTTGGCGGTCGAGCCCGGCTGGAATACGTTCTGCACCGGGATGTCGGTGGCCTGGGCCGCGTTGGTGATCGTCGACGGGTTGAACGTCGGCCACTGCGCCATGGCCAGCACGTGCCCGGTCTTCGGCTGAATGATCACCACCGTGCAGTTGGCCGCCTTGGTCTTGTCGACCTGAGCCTCGCACGCCTGCTCGGCCGCGTACTGCAGCGCCGGGATGATCGTGAGCCGCAGGTCGCTGCCGTTGACCACCGGCGTGACGGTGCTGCCCGCGAGCGGGATCTCCTGGCCGTCGGTGCCGTCCTGCACCTGCTCGCTGCCCTGATGGCCGGCCAGCAGTGCGTTGTCGGCCAGCTCGAGACCGGCTCCGCCCTTCAGCACACCGTTGTCGGTGCCGGTGAAACCGATGATGTTCGCCGCGATGTCGCCGTCCGGATAGGACCTGGCGTAGCTGGTTTTCATCGCGATGCCGGGCAGGTCGAGCCCCGTGATCTGGTTGCTGACCTGCGCGGACACGCCGGTAGCCAGCACCACGTACTCCGCTGAGGTCGGATGCTGTATCAGGTTCAGGATCGCCGCCGAGGTCATGCCGAGCGGGGCGGCCAGCGCGTTGGCCACCTGCTGCTCCTTGGTGGCGTTCCCGATCTCCGGCGGGTCGGCGTAGACCGTGTAGGTCGCCACGGTCATCGCCAGGACCTGCCCGTTCGCGCCGGTGATGCTGCCGCGCAGCGCGGGCTGGTAGATCGTCCGCGTCCGCTCTTGCGACGCCAGCTTGCGGTAGTTGCCCGACTCCATTCCCTGCAGCTGGACCAGGCGGCCGCCCAGGAGCGTCAGCACGAAGACAATAGCGAGCAAGGTGATGCCGAGCCGGCGGCCTGGGTCGCCGCGAGGGGGTAGCCGACGGGCGCGCGGCGGCCTTAGGCCGCCTCGGTCCGCGGGCCGGGGCCGCTCACCTGTCCTTTCTCCGGGGCGAGGCGGGGCCGGCGCTCCGGCCCGGCGTATCCCCGCCGGCGGCCTTCGCCGCGGGTCCGGACCGAGTGATCCTGCCCTGGCTGGCCGCGCGGGGTGGCCGCGCGGCTGCGGGCGGCGATCGTCTCGGCGATGAGCCTGCGGCCGGCGGGTGGGGTCCTGCGGTGTCACGGGGCGTACCCGGGGACGTTGATCTCCGCGTCAGACTTGGAAACCTTCCCCGAGATGATCTTTCCGTTCTTGACGTTGATGAAGCGCAGGTCCGGATCCTGCCGCATACCGAGCTGCTCAGCCTCTTTGGCGATCACGGCCGGATCGGCCGCCTGCGCCACCGCGTTGGTCAGGGTCTGCTCCTGGCGGGTCAGGTTGGCGTTCTGCTGCTGCAAGCTGGCGACCTGGAAGGTCCCCTGGGCGAGCGTGGTGCTGATCACCAGCAGCGATACCAGGGCACCGCCGAGCAGCCCGATGAGCAGCAAGATGAACGGCGCCCGGGGGGAGCGCGTGCGCCGCTTGGCGACGGTAACCGGCTTGGCGCCCGGCTCGATGACCGGCTTGGCGCCTGGCTCGATGACCGGCCGGGTGTGGCGCGGGGAACTGTACGGGCTGTGTTCGCCCGGGGGGGCGACCCCCCGGAACCCCCCGGGACTGGGGGAGATCCTCTCCCCCAGACCCCCCTGGCCCTGGCGGCCGCGGACGCCTGTTGGCGGGATCGTGTCTGTGGCCATGTTATTGCCCCTTTGGATCATGCTGCTTCCCTGACGCGTTCCGCGGCCCGCAGCCGGGCGGAGGCCGCACGCGGATTACCGGTGACTTCTTCGCTGTCCGGGCGCTCGGCGCCCCTGGTGAGCAGGCGGAACTGCGGCGCGGCCGCGGGCGCGGGCACCGGCAGGCCGGGCGGCGTCTGGTCGGCGGACAGCCGGACCAGCTCGCGCTTGACGATGCGGTCCTCGAGCGAGTGGTAGGCCAGGACCACCACGCGGCCGCCCACGGCCAGCACGCCGAGGGCGGCGGGGAGCGCCCGCCGCAGCGTGCCGAGCTCGTCGTTGACCTCAATCCGCAGCGCCTGGAACGTGCGCTTGGCCGGGTTACCGCCCGTACGGCGGGTCGCCGCGGGGATCGCGTCCTTCACGATGGCGCTCAGCCGCTGTGTTGAGGTAATCGGAGCCTGAGCGCGCTCGCGGATGACCGCGTCGGCGATCCGCCGGGCGAAACGCTCCTCGCCGTAGTCGCGGAGCACCCGGGCGAGTTCGGCGGCTGGATAGCCGTTGATGATGTCCGCCGCGGTGAGGTCCCTCGTACGGTCCATCCGCATGTCCAGCGGAGCGTCCTGCGCGTACGCGAAGCCGCGCTCGGGGTCATCGAGCTGAGGTGAGGACACGCCGAGGTCGAAGAGCAGGCCCATCACGTGACCCGGCTCTATCGCCTCGGCACCCGCCCCCGGGGCCGCGCTCAGGATGGCCGGGATCTCGTCGTACCGGGCGTGCACGAGGATGACTCGGTTCGCGAACGGTGCGAGCAGCTCGCGGGCCGCTTCGATGGCGGCGACGTCGGCGTCGACGCCGACAAGCAGCAGGCCAGGGCACGCCTCGAGCAGGGCGCGGGCGTGCCCGGCGCGGCCCAGGGTAGCGTCCACGAGCACGGCGCCTTCACCAGCCAGGGCAGGGGCGAGCAGGGCAGTAACACGCTCGGCGAGCACTGGTACGTGCTGGGCCTGGTCCACGCGTCTGTCTCCCTGCCGTGCGGTCATGCTGTTCCTGCGCGTTCCTGCTGTGTCCTGTGTGCGGCGGCTCCCTCCGCCGGTCCCCATCCGCTGGCGCCGGCTGGCACCGGGGAAGTGGTGCCAGCAGGGAACGGCGGATGGGGACCGACTCGCGAGAGCTACAGGATTCCGGGGAGCACCTCCTCAGCCGCCTCAGCGAACGAATCCTCTTGTCCGGCGAGGTAGGTCTCCCACGCCTGGGTGTCCCAGATCTCCAGACGGGTGTTCGCGCCGATCACCACGCAGTCCCGCTGCAGCCCGGCATAGGCGCGCAGCGCGGCCGGAACGGTGATCCGGCCCTGCTTGTCGGGAAGCTCATCGGAGGCGCTGGCGAAGAAGACCCGGCTGTAGTCCCTGACCGACTTGGCCGTCACCGGCGCGGTACGCAGCGCCTCGGTGATGCGGGTGAACTCCTCCTGCGGGAAGACAAACAGGCAGCGTTCCTGTCCTTTGGTGATCACTACTCCCCCAGCGAGCTCTTCTCGGTACTTCGCGGGCAGGAACAGCCGGCCCTTCTCATCTAGCCGGGGCGCGTGAGTACCGAGGAACACAGGCACTCACCTCCCCGACCACATATCCTCCACTGCGCTCCACTGTACCCCACATCTCCCCACCGTCAACGTAAAAATCGCCGCGATTTCGCCGAAGGCTCCACTGAAGGGGCAGGTAGACGCGGTGGAGGGAAGTGGAGGAGGGGGTGGAGCAAAGTGGGGGACGTGGTGGGGCCCGGTGGAGAACGCCGTGGAGCAAAGTGGAGGACGGCGTGGGGGGAAGCGGAGGAACGGCAGAGCGCCGGGAAATGCCTCAGGCCGCCGCGGGAGCGGCCCGGGGGCGCGACTGCCCCGCAGCGCGATGACCGTTGTCCGATGACGCCCGGTTTGACGAAGATGCTCCGTCATCGTCGCGCCTTCGGCTGAGAAAGACGTACTGTAGCGGTACGGCGGCTAGACCGGGGATGCCAGCTGACGGGCCGCCCGGCTGGCTGGCGGTGCGCGCCAGCGCCTTCGAGGAGGCCATGTGGTACTAGACACCGGACGGCAGACGGGGAGCCCGATCGATGATCTGGTGCCTGCCGCCCGCCGGATCGGTGCGGCCATCGAGTCGGTGATCGAGGGCAAGCCGGACGCGATCCAGCTCACCTTGACCGTGCTGCTCGCCGAGGGGCACCTGCTCATCGAGGACGTCCCGGGCGTCGGCAAGACCATGCTGGCCAAGGCGCTGGCCAGAGCCATCGACGGCACGGTGCGCCGGGTCCAGTTCACGCCCGACCTGCTGCCCAGCGACATCACCGGCGTCAGCGCCTACAACCAGGAACGGCGCGATTTCGAGTTCAAGCCAGGACCGGTCTTCGCGAACATCGTGCTCGGCGACGAGATCAACCGGGCCTCGCCGAAGACCCAGTCCGCGCTGCTGGAGTCCATGGAAGAGCGTCAGGTCACCGTGGACGGCACCACGTATCCGCTGCAGGAACCCTTCATGGTGATCGCTACCCAGAACCCGGTGGAGATGGAAGGGACCTACCCGCTCCCCGAGGCGCAACGGGACCGGTTCACCGCCCGTATCTCGCTGGGTTACCCGCTGCCCGCCGCGGAGCGGGAAATGCTCGACAACCACGGCTCCCGGTCGCCCCTTGACCAGCTCAGTCCCGTCGCACGGGCCAGTGACGTGCAGGAACTGGTGACCGCGGTGCGCGGAGTCCTGGTGTCGGACCAGGTCAAGGACTACATCATCAGCCTCGCCAACGCGACCAGGACGTCGCCCGAGCTGCGCCTGGGCGCGTCGCCGCGGGCCACGCTGCACCTGCTGCGGGCCAGCCGGGCCTGGGCGGCCCTGGACGGGCGGGACTACGTGATCCCCGACGACGTGCAGCGCCTGGCCCGGCCGGTGCTGGCGCACCGGCTGCTGCCCACCGCCGAGGCCATCGTCGAGCGGCACCTGCCTGAGCAGGTCGTGGACAGGATCGTCGCGCAACTGCCGCTACCGCGGCGCTAAGGAGGGCCATGCGGGCGCTATTCAGCTCGCTGACCACGCGAGGCAGGTCGTTCATGGCGGCGGGTGGTGCGGCCGTCGTGTGCGGCCTGGCCATTCCGGAGCCCGATCTGATCCGGGTGGGCGCGCTGCTGGTCATCTTGCCGCTCGTGTCCGCGCTCATCGCCCGCAGGTCCCAGTACCGCCTGTCGTGCACGCGCAGGCTTGACCCGCCGCGGGTGCCGGCCGGCCAGCTCACTGTGGTGACGGCGCGGGTCGAAAACGTCTCGCGGCTGCGGACCGGCGTACTGCTGGCCGAGGATGTCGTCCCTTACCCGCGCTGGCCCACGCCGAGGTTCGTCCTCGACGAGATCGAGCCAGGCGGCCACCGGGAGATCAGCTACCAGATCCATACCGACACCCGGGGGAAGTTCACCATCGGACCGCTGCGGGTCCGGGTCGCCGACACGTTCGGGCTGGTGGAAATCAGCCGCTCGTTCAGCACGACGAGCACGCTCGTGGTCACGCCGAAGATCTTCGCGCTGCCGCGGGCGACGGCCTCGAGCAGCTGGCTCGGCGAGGGCGACGGCGGGATGCGGACGATATCGGCTATCGGCGAGGATGACGCGGCACCGCGGCTCTACCAGGACGGGGACGGGCTGCGCCGGGTGCACTGGAAATCGACGGCGAGATACGGCGAGCTGATGGTCAGGCGCGAGGAGCACCAGTGGCGGAACAGCGCGTCGGTCTTCCTCGACACGCGCCGTACCGCGCACTCGGGCCGCGGGCCATCCGCGACGTTCGAGTTCGCCGTCAGCGCGGCCGCCTCGATCGGCGCGCACCTGTCCGGCGAGGGTTTCCGGGCCAGGCTCATCACCGAGGGCGGCGAGATCGCACCGCGCGGCACCTTCCAGGACACCCTGCTCGACATGCTGGCGGTCATCACCCCGTCGAAAGACGTCAGCCTGCGCGCAGGAACGTCAGCCCTGGCCAGCGCGGGCGGCCAGCTGATCGCGGTGATCGGCCGCCTCTCCCCCGAGGACGCCAGTCAGCTGGCCGCGAGCCGGCGCGGAAACGCGCCCGCGATGGCCTTGCTGCTGGCCGTTTCGTCGTGGGCGAGCGATTCGGTCCCCGCGGACACGGCACGAACGGCACACATCCTGACGGCGGCGGGATGGCGGGTCGCGGTGGTGACCGCGAGTACGCCCCTGGCTACGGCCTGGCAGCAGTTGCACCGGCCCGCCGACCGGCCGCTGCCCGTCGGCGGTTTCGATGGCTCCGGGCATCCTGGGGTGAGGTCGGGTGACGCTTAACGGCAGGATGACGGTGGCCGCCGCGGTCGCGGTGGTGCTCACCTCGACCGTGTTGTACCCGGTGTTCACCGACTCGGTGTGGTTCGCCGCATCGATCGGCGCGGTCCTGGTCGTCGCCGCGGCCGGGGCGCTGACCCGGCTGCGGTTCCTGCCGGTGCCGGCCTGCCTGGCCGTCGGCGTGGCCAGCTTGCTGCTGTACCTGAACCTGGTGTTCGAGGCCCGCCGTTCACTGCTGCTGGTGATACCGACTCCAGGTTCGGTCAGCGGCCTGTGGCGCCTGGCCGGCACCGGCTTCAACGAAGCGAACCGGTACGCGCCGCCGGTGCCGAACCTGTCCGGCCTGCTGCTCCTGACGGTGGCAGGGGTCGGTATCACGGCGGTGCTGACCGACCTGATCGCGGTCCGGCTGCGGTCAGCCGCCCTGGCCGGGCTGCCGCTGCTGGTCCTGTTCACCGTGCCGGTGATGCTGAACGCGCCGCATAGCCAGCTCGCCACCGGCCTGGTCTTCTGCGCGGGCGCGGCCGGGTACCTGGCGGTGCTGAGCGCGGACGGGCGGGAACGGATCCGCGTCTGGGGACGGCTGGTATCGCTGTGGCGAGGGACCGGTGCCACGGCGAGGCGGACCCACGGGCCGGACACCCGGGCGCTGGCCGCGGCCGGACGGCGGGTCGGGCTCGCGTCGATCGTGCTCGCGCTGTGCGTGCCGCTGCTCGTGCCGGGCCTGCATCCGAGCAAGCTCTTCTCCTCCGGCCCGGGGATCGGCGGGACCGGTGGCGGCACCGGTGTCCTGACCCTGCCCAGCGCTCTGACGCAAGCCGTCTCGCAGCTGCGTGACAGGCACCCGAGCGTGGTGTTCACGTACACGACGACCGCCACCAAGACCATGGAGAGCAACGACGCGCAGTACTTCCGGCAGTACGTGTTCGACACCCTGGCCGACGGCACGGGCTGGCAAGTGAGCGGCTACACGGCCGGCGCGAGGTCGGCCAGCTCGCCGCCCGCGCCGCCGGGACTGTCGGACGTGTCCTCGTTCCGGCAGGTAAGCACGGTCATCGCCGCGAGCAAGAACTTCCCGTCGGCCGGCGCGCAGCCGACCTTCTTGCCGCTGGTCTATCCGGCCACTCATTTCGACGCGCCGGGAAAGTGGCTGGCCGACCCGGACCTCATGGTGTACTCGGCTGACAGCTCCGTGGCGGGCCAGGGCTACCACGAGACGAGCCCGTACGTGGACCCGACCACCACGCAGCTGGCCGCACTCGGACTGCCGTCGAACAGCGCGAATCTCAACGCGGACCTGCAGCTTCCCTCGTCCTACAAGACGGCGGACCTGCTGAAGCTGGCGCAGGAGCACGCAGGCAGCCAGAGCACCGAGATCGGCGAGGTGGACGCGCTGGCGAACTGGCTCTCGGGATCGCAGTTCAGCTATAGCCTCAGCGCGTCGCAGTTCGACAGCGCGAGCGGACTGCTGTCGTTCCTGACCAAGAGCAAAACGGGCTTCTGCGTCCAGTTTGCCTATGCGATGACCGTGCTCGCCCGCCTGCTTGGTATCCCGGCGAGGTTCGTGGTCGGCTACACGTCGGGCACGGCGGTCAGCGGCGACAGGTACGAGGTCATGAACACCGACGCGCACGCGTGGACCGAGGTGTACTTCCCGACCTTCGGCTGGCTCCGGTTCGAGCCCACGCCAAGCGGGCAGGGCACCGCGCACGCCACGAACTACATGGGCAGTGCACCGGGAACCGGCCAGCTCAAAGGCGACGGCAGCGCCCCGGTCATCCAGGCGACGGGGGCCGGCCAGCCCAAGTCGAGTCAGCCGGGCGACCCGTTCGGAAGAGGGCACACCCAGCCTGGCGTCGGCCAGCCGCTTACCGGCCCGGCCGGCCAGGGGGCCGGGACGCCGTGGGCGGCGGTCGCCCTGGCCGTCATCGCGGCGATCGTGGTGGCCTGCGGGATCATCGCGATGCTCGCCCCGCCGGCGCAGCGGGCTCTGTCGTCCGCTGGCAGCGGCCCGGCCCGGCGGCGCCGACCGGTCAGCGTCACCTCCGTGTCGCTCGTAGCGGCCGCGGCGGCGCTGATCGCGCTGGCGCTGTACCGGCTGCTGTCTCGCACGTCCAGCCTCAACCTGGGCGCAGGCTGGGCCACCGTCGGCCTCGCCTTCGGTGCGGCCGCCGCGGTGGCGCTGATCGCGCCGTCGGTTCTCCGGCTGGCGCTGCGGCGCTGGCGGTGGATGCGGGCCGACGACGACGCCAGCCGGGCCCACGCCGCCTGGCGCGAGTTCCACGACGACCTCGCCGACTTCGGCGTGAGCAGCCGGGCCAGCGAACCGCCGCGAACCCTGGCCGGACGGGTCACCGCCGGGCTGGCCGAGCCCGCCGGCGAGGCAATCCGCAGGCTCGCGCTGGCCGAGGAACGCGCCCGCTATGCGGCCAGCCCGTCCGGATCACAGAACCTGCGGCGGGACGGCATCGCCGCCCGGCGCGGCCTGGCCGCCGCCGCCCGGCGCCGCGCCCGCTGGCGGGCCCGGATGTTCCCCGCCTCCTTGATGACGGCCCTGGCCGAGGGCAGCATCCGTCTGCCCGACCACCTGGCCGCGGGACTGTCCCGCCGGCGAGCCCAGCACGGCCCATGAGCCAGCACGCCCGCTAGAGGTCGATGATGATGGTGACCGGGCCGTCGTTGAGGAGGGAAACCTTCATGTCGGCACCGAAGACGCCGGTTTCGACCCGGGCGCCGAGATCCCGCAGGGCAGACACCACGGCGCTGACGAGGGGCGCGGCGACCGGACCGGGCGCGGCCGCCGACCAGGACGGGCGGCGGCCCTTGGCCAGGTCCGCGTACAGCGTGAACTGGCTGATCACCAGGAGCGGCGCGGCGACGTCGGAGCAGGACTTCTCGCCGTCGAGAATCCGCAGGCCCCACAGTTTGGCCGCGAGCTTCGCGGCTTGCTCGGGGGTGTCATCGTGGGTGACGCCGACCAGGACAAGCAGCCCCGGTTCCTCGATGGCGCCGACGACGCGCCGCTCCACGGTCACGCTGGCGCGGCTCACCCGCTGTACGACTGCTCGCATAGCACGGCAGGGTACCTGCCTCCCCCACGGCGGGCTTGCCACCCGCGGGCTTACATCCTGCGGTCACCTTCCTGCCGACGCCGCCAGCGTTCTTCCATCCGCTCCATCATTCGGGCGCGCCGGGTCAGGGCCGCGCGGCCCGGACCCGCGGACCCCGCTGACCTGGCGAGCTTGGCCTTGGCGCGCGCGGGGCGCACCCGCGCCGCATGCCGGCGCCAGGTGATCAGCCCCCACACCAGGGAGAGCAAGACGATCGCGGCGCCAGCCGCCTCCAGATACTCATGACGGGTCACTATCCCCGCCGCGAGCAGGCCGGCACCGACCAGCACACCGATAAAAGCCTGCACCAGCTTGCGCTTATAGTGCACACGCGGATCACTGAGGCGCACGAGACGCCCGAACTTCGGATCCTCCCGGTAAAGCGCTTGCTCGATCTGCTCTAGCTGGCGCTGCTCGTGTTCAGAGAGCGGCACGACGCCTCCCATTAAAAAACCTTGCGCCCGGCACGTGTGCGGTGACCGTTCACCTCACATACCCGGTTCAATTTCCAGAATACGAGCGTTGACACTCCCCGTGGAAGGGCACATCCCCTAGCTGGTCAGAAAGCTTCCTCGGCGGGACGTTCCGAATCCTCCACCAAGGTGGCCGGACGGACCGCGCTGGACCCGAATCTCCTGGCGATCTTATCCACTGCCCGCTCCGCTTCCCGCCAGCCTACAGGCCGATCATCGAGCGCCAGCTGGGCATTCGCGCTGGTGGCAGGGGTGAGGCCGGACACCCTGACGCCGACCAGCCGGAGCTGTGCACCACGGTCGAGACCGGCCGACTCATACAGCGAGCACGCTGTGGCATAAATCTCATGGGCCACATCCGTCGGATAGGCGAGAGTACGGGCTCTTGTCATCGTCTTGAAGCTGGCGAGCCGAATTTTGACGGAAACGGTCCGCGCCACGCACCCGCTGGCGCGCAGGCCGTGTGCCGTCCGCCCGGAAAGCTTGAGCAGTTCCCGCCTGATCAGCTCCGGGTCCCCGATGTCGGCGGCGAAGGTCTCCTCGGCCCCGATGCTCTTCTCCGGTACGCGCGGCGTGACCACGCGTTCGTCGCGGCCCCAGGCCAGGGCGGCCAGGTGCGTACCCTGCGCGACACCGAGCTCACGCTGCAAGGCCGCCAGCGGGGTGTGCGCGATGTCGGCGACCGTGCGCAGTCCCAGGCGGGCAAGCACCTCCCCGGTCCGCTCTCCGACCCCCCAGAGCGCGGCGACCGGCAGCGGATGCAGGAAGCCCAGGACGCCGTCCCGCGGCACCACGAGAAGGCCGTCCGGCTTGCAGCGGGCTGAAGCGATCTTGGCCACGAACTTGGTCGGTGCCACCCCGACCGAGCACGTGATGCCCTGCTGGCTGGCGACCTGGGCCCGGATATTTTCGGCGATCACGGCGGGCGACCCGAGCCGCCTCAGTGCGCCGGAGACGTCCAGGAAAGCCTCGTCGAGCGCCAGCGGCTCCACCTCGGGCGTGATCGTGCCGAAGATCGCCATGACTTCCTTCGACACGGCGGCGTACACCCCGCGCCTGGGCGCGACGAACACCGCCCGCGGGCACATCCGCTGAGCTCGGCCCACCGGCATCGCCGACCGCACTCCGAACGCCCGGGCCTGATACGAAGCGGAAAGCACCACGCCCCGGCCGCCGGTCCCGCCGACGACGACCGGCCGGCCCGCCAGCTCCGGCTGATCCCTGATCTCGACGCTGGCGTAGAAGGCGTCCATATCCACATGCAGGATGTGGCAGCCAGTGTCGTCGGGGCCGGTGTCGTC